>JBDKJN010000244.1:0-5249 GCA_039796595.1 Bacteroidota bacterium | reverse complement strand
TATCCACTGATGAGTCTGATGAGGTTCTGCCAATTTTTTTTTCACGGGGTGGCTCATTACGGATGTTGACTGATATTGCTGAGCAGGATCTTACTCAAATATACAGTTATGCCTGTCAATTATTTTCTGAAGGAGATTTCCCGGCAGCACGTAACTTTTATCAACTGTTGAGTACATTTGATCATTGGAATTTTGAGTATTTACTCGGGTTAGGTCTATGCCATCAACGGCTATCGGCACATGGTGAGGCCATTAACTGCTTTGCTCGTGCAGGAATGATTAATGTTGATGACCCACGCTCCGCCTTTTTTGCTGGTATCAGTTATCGCATGGTTGGACATGAGGATGGAGCAAGAAAAGCGTTCCATGCAGCGATCAGATGGTGTGGTGAACAAACGCATTATCAGGAGATTAAGGATAGTGCCGAGGATATGCTAAAAAAATATATGGAGCATGAATAATGGCTATAGCATTAGAACGGACGATATATGGGGCAAATGCGCCGGGCACCTGGCTAAAAAATGATTCTGTAACAAAATCATCGCAAACGGATAACTCAGTACCTCTCTCCTCTGGATTATTAGTGCCACCAATAGTGGCGAGTCGAGCACGTCCATCCGAATTGGCTGCCCCAAAAAATATGGAGGCACAGGCTTCACGTCAGGAAACCGCAAAGGCATTGGAACGTCTTATGCAGTCATTGCCAAAGTCACAGTCGAGCGAACCTCAACTAAAGCTGGATTTGTCGACGATAGAACGCATGCCGATGGAGTCGATGTTTTTTGCCTCAACATTGCTGACGAATCAGATTTTGGGCGACGTTGCTGCCAAAAAAGGCGAAGCGCTTGAAATCATGAGTAGCAAACAGGACAGCTTGCGGCAAAAGGAAGTGGAATCCATTCGCGAACAGATGGCGAAGTCTATTGAGCAGCAGGACAAAGCCAAGAAAGCGGGAGTCTTCAGTGTGGTGTTTGACTGGGTGATTGCTGCTGTAGAGATTGTGACTGGTGTGGCAAAAATGGTTGGTGCAGCCATGACGGGTAACGTCATGCAATTGGCTGGCGGCGCCATGGATTTCATGGCCGGCATGGCAGGATTGGTGAAGGCAGTGGCCAATACTATGGCACTGGTTGATCCAGATAATGCAGAAAAATATCACAAGATTGCTGAGAAAGCGGGCATCGTTCAGATGTCTTTTGAAATTGCTGGCGCAGCGATAGATATCACCAGTGCAGTACGCAATGCCCTTGTGACGAAAATGATACCTAAAGTGGCCGGTAAAGTATTGAAAGAAGGTGCTGCACAGGAGCTTAAAACCGCAATCAAGGCTGGGTGCCAGAGCGAGCTCTCTGAATTGGCTACTAAGATAGGTAAAGACGTGGCTGCGGAAGCCGGCAAGCAGATTGCCAACCAGCTAGGACAACAGGCCATGCAGCAAGTCGGTAATAATGTTCTTAAAAAGGTGGTTCAGCAATTCGGCGTCAATAAGATGATGGAAGCATTCTCGCAGCAGGCGATAGAAAAAATGGTCACTGAGGCGGTAAAAAAAGTCGGAACACAAGCCATTAGCCGTGGTAGCGAATTGACCGCAGAGCAGATCACCAAAAGAGTTGTAGCTGAGATCCGCAAAAGTGTGGTGAGTGCTTTGAAGAACGCCGTGGTTGTTAATGCGAATGTGTTGATGAATGTGACCCGCCAAAGTGTGGTTGGTGCTCAGAATATCACCGTAGGCATGATAGATAAGGAGAAGGCATTATTACAAAAACAGATTGACCAGTTGGTACTTGATCAACAGTGGGTGCAGGGTTTTTTTCAATTCTTTGAACAGAATAAGAAAGAAGGCATCAAAAAAGTGCGTGAGTTGCAAGAAAGTCAGGCCTCAGTGATGCAGGCGGGTACCCAGATGATCAGCCACATAGCGGCGAACCAGGCGCAAATGGCCGCTTCTATGGTGTAGTGAAAATGTTTGGAATAACATCACGTCCTGACAATATTTCACACGCTAAAGGCGAAATGGGGTCTGTAGGAGAAGTACAGAAGGAAATAAATTTACCTAGTGTTTGGTGCGAGGAGGCTTTCAGTAAAGAATTGGTTGAAGGAATTGGGAAAGAATTACCCCAGGGAACAAACGACGAGTTGACAGAGGAACTAAAAACAAAGTTTGCTGATGCTGCATCAATGATTCAGAGTGTGAACGATACACATTCTGCCGTGGAAAGTCAATTCATAGCATCTATCAGTGATGGGGATTTACTAGCAGGTTATGCTCTTTTACTGCTTATTATGCAGATATCACTGCAAGATGCTGAGCGACAGCACGATAAGCGCGAGCAGCTACTGCCTATGGTATGTGATATATCAATAACCGTCCTCGCCCTTGCCAAAAAAGCGATAGAAGAAAGTTATATTGGAAATATACTGCAATCAATGCAAAATATAATAAGAGGAGGGGTTGACGTTATTGATAATAATACTTCTCGTGAAAGCGGTGACAAAAGAATCTGCACTATTTTGGAACAATCTGCAATGGCACAGGAAGTCAGTGCGAATTTACTGAATGCGATAGCAGACACAGCTAAAAACTATACCGAGCAGACATCGCAGGAAGTGGACATGTCACTACAGCAAGGTGAGGCAGATTTGAAAAAGATTAGTCAGGAGATGCAACGGATCATCGAGAACGGTAACCGCTATGCTCAAATGATCATGGATGCCACACTACCAGTTTTGACGCGTAAATAACTGCTGGTATTAACAAATAAATAAATGGAGTGATATCAATATGAATACAATAAATCAAACCAATGGAGTTAATGATAATTATATAGGGGAAGCAACAACAGCTTCCCGCTCTAATGCCGGTACCGGTGTTATTGCTATGCTTGATGATTTGATCGCGATGCTGCAAAAAATGAATATGCAGATCCGCGATATAGACCGAAATCATTATACTAATCAGCAGCAAGTTGCTCATAAGAAAGATATGCTGGCTATTGCGACAAAAGAAAAAGCGATAGAACTAAATTATATATCTGCACGGTCCAATGCTATTGGTAAAATTGTCTCTGGAGCTTTATCAGTACATGGCGCTGTTTCTGGTGGGTTTGCAACGGCTACATTAGGTGAGAGTGTGGGGGGAAGTGTTTCCACGGGGGTAGGGGGTATCGGTAAAATTGCTGAAGGTGGCATGGCTTATTATGGCGCAAGTAAGAGTCGGGAAGCGCAAGAGTTACAGCTGATTGCTGACTACCAGACGACATTAGCCACTGAAAATCGTAAAAATCTGGATGCTATCGCAGATAAAGCCGCAGAGGCCTCGCGCATGGCATTAGAAGTGGAACGCGACCTTATGAATATGAAAGATCGTATTACCAGTGCCGGAAAGCTCTAACTATAAAATGCGAAGGAGTCACCCGAAGTGACTCTTTTTTTCGGGAGGAAATATGCATAAAATTACCACGGATATCGTCACCCAATATTTACGTAGGCGAGGAGATAATCCTGAGGTCGCTTATTTTGGCAATAGTCAGTTTGTGATTGGTTGGCAGGTAAAAATGCCAGATTTTGAATTGATTTATCGTATGGAAAACGATGAGTTGATAATCTGTAACTTTAATGCGAGACAAGATGTTGAAAATAATAATAAGGCAGTGTCTGCATTTGTAAAATTTATTCACCAACTGGAAAAATCATCATCACAAATAAAACAAGTACGTGGCATGCTCCTTGATAGTCTGGAGACCAAAGTGGTCGAGTTACGTCAACGATTGGCTGAGGCACTTATTTATCAAGGCGCTTGTTGGCAGGAGATTGAAGGGGATGTGTGGTTGATTTATCACATGGGAGTAAGAACAACGTAAGTTCATTAAGATATGGTGCATCCGGAACGTTGTCATTTAGTTAAGAAGGGAAATATTTAGACTTTATTTCTAATCTGCATGAATAATAGTGATGTAACCAACGATTCAGGTGTTCATTTATATGGATACCTGGAGAGGTCGGTCAGAAAACATAAATTCTTGCATAAATTTGAAAGTTTGTTTTTTCGAAGTTTATACTAGACGTAGTTACATGTTGGATGGACTGAGTCAATTTAGTACACAGTCTGCATGATGTTTAATTATATCGCAGTAAGGAAAAATACTATGCATGTCCTCTCAGAACAACGTTCTTCTGGTGTTATGCCAGTTGCTCCCTATCTTCCGTATCGGAAAATATCGATGACTTACAAGCAATGAAAAACCATGTGATAATGGGACGGGCCATGGTCACGATGGAAAGTATTATATTGCTGTTTACCAGACTGTCAAACTCCAGATCCGAACAGAGGACGAAGCCTCGTGGGAGCGATCAGGATATAACTTAGGGTAATTACTATTATGCACAAGGTAGATATCGCATCTTTAGTCCGTGATGCTTTATTAGAAAATGACGTTGATGAGAGCTTGTTGAATAACTTTGATAGCCACTCTATTATTGTTCTTGATTTTGATAAAACCCCAAAAATTAACATTGGTCATATGGATGATGATGTTTGGATGTGGTCTCTGCTGGGAAGGGTTAATCATCATACTTTAAAGGAAATATCAGAAAAATTATTGAGTGAACTGATGGTTGGGTGTGCTTTCACCCGTTCAGGGCAATTGCAGTGTGATATCAATGAAGGGGTTTTTGAATTGAAGGCATTGTTGCACCCTAGTGTTTTACAAGATAGTCATTTATTCTCTGAAGCCTTAAAGAGCTTTCTTGATAGCGTACTAAAGTATAACGACATCATAAATTAACGTAATTATTTTAAAAGATGGAAAATCATTTTTCATGGTGACATGATCGATGCTTACAGATTATATCCTCATAAAGTCATTACATTCTCGATAAGTAAATAATCTTTCTTATGGAAAGTGTGTCAATATAAGTATTGGTTTAAATTAAATATTGTTTTATAGGTTCATAACTACGGGGTGTTCAACGCCGTGTATGGATCATTTTGGTAAGATACGGCAATATGCAAAGTCAGTCTAATATAATGAATAGAGTATTTAATCAGCAAGAGCCAGTATCTAGTCCATCAGATAAAAATGAATAGTACAGGTTGTATAAAGAAGTGCAGGTATTGAACTGTTTTTTCCTAATCTGGTTATTACGAAGGTAAAGCTCAGAAGTTTTACTGTATTTACATTTCTACTAAAAATTATATAGGCGAAAAAATTAATAAAGGAGTAAATAGTTATGGTTAAAATCATGGGACC
>JBDKJN010000243.1:0-12634 GCA_039796595.1 Bacteroidota bacterium | reverse complement strand
GTGCCACTGATCAATGGCTCCTGTCGGAGTACCAAAATTGCGGAATCTAAATTTAAAATTTTGGACAAAGTACTGAGGCTCGCTAACAGCTACAAAAACAGTATCAAAATAGTTCATCGTAGATCCACCGTGAGCAGACCAAACCTGAGTCCAAACGCCACTATTGAAGGGAGTGAAGAATTCCAAAATCAAAGAATCTGCGCCCTCGGCGGCATTACCCAATCCACCATTTTGATAATGAAACAATAAATAAACATTATCACCTGGCCCATAAGTACTCAAATCAATAGACAACGAAGTGAGCGTATCACATGGTGCCGCATTTACCGTTTCTTCATCAAATTCATAAGGATATCCACGATCATTAAGTCCATCTAGTGTGGCAACGCCAATGGTGAATGGCGAGACCCCTAGGGTTCCGTTTACAAATGCCGAACGATCTTGCCAACGCAAATTGTCTTCCGCTGTAATCTCAGAGGGCAAAGAAGGGCGTGAAAAATCATCAAAAAAAGGTAAATTCAAAATGATCTCGCTGCCTCGATTACAAACTTCCTCTCTTCTTTCCAAGGCCAATTGTGGATTATACGGTAGGGGCAACTCTTGCTCCGTTTGAGCCGAAGCACTAATCGTCAATACAAATAGACTCAAAGCACTGAGCCAAAAATTATTCTTCATTCGTTCAATTATCTGTTGTATCCACCGGACAAGGTTCATTGTACAGCCACAGATCCACTATTCGACCTGGTGTAGTACCCTGACTTAAGGGATCAAATGGTGGATCCTGTCGGCAAACGCGAAAAGTTGCGGAATCTTGTGTTGTAGGCAAAGAAATACCGGGCTCAAAGCGACAATTACATACCAAGCCCAAAGTATCCAAGATGGACTCGACTTCTCCACAAGTTTTACCCACAAGATTTGGAACCATTATCCGACTGTTTGCAGTTCGACCAATAACTAACTGAACCCGATCACCTCTTGGCACCATGGTATCGGCATTCACTCGTTTACCACCATACACCAGTCGTATGATGCTTCCCACGAAGACATTATTGTCCTCATACAAGGTATCGAATTCAATTCCCTTATTCTGCAACTTAATGAAGGCTACCGCCGCAAAATCACCTTCTTTCACCCCCAATCGCTCCATTGGTCGAGTATATCGGTAAATGGTCAAAAAGACTTGTCTGCCCCCCTTGACCTGACTGTCCGGAGCAGGGCTCTGTTCCAACACAGTTCCAGCCTTGGCCTTTTTGTCGTAAATACTATCAATAACCAATACTTGTAAATCTCGATCCTCTAAAGTGGCAACCGCTTCATCTAAGGTCATACCATGCAGATCAGGAACACTGATATATTCGCCATGATCCGTATACCACATCAACCCAAACCAAATCACCGCCAAAACACCCACATAAATCAAAACGATTCGGATCATCGCCTTGCGAAATGCAACTGTTTTCAAAAATTGGAAATACGACATATGGGGTGTTTTGAATTCTTCACAAACATACATATTCCACCATCAAAACTTTAAAGGGTTCAGCATGTTTGTGAACATCGGATCGTACACATCCCTACCCGTTGATCATTTTTTTTTAGCATACCATACCGTTCATGCACATCTTTGAAAAAAAATATAGCAATGAAAGCGCTTTTTTACGTGGTCACTTCAATGGTGATGCTGATTTCGTGGCCATGTTGGGCACAAAAGACCAAGAAAAAAACGACATCCACCGTTCTGGCCACTTCAGCCTCAGAGCGAAAAAGCAGTGCGCTTCAACATAGCCAATTGGCTGACTCCTCCCCCCTTCGCGATATTCCCGCAGTGAATATTGGCCCAACAGTAATGAGCGGACGTGTTGTGGATCTTGCAGTTGACCCCAAAAACTCAACTCATTTTTACGTAGCTTATGCAACTGGCGGTCTATGGGAAACCACAAATAATGGAGCATCCTTTACCCCGATTTTCGATCATCAAGAAGTAATTGGAATTGGGGCTCTTGCCGTCGATTGGAAAAACGAAACCATTTGGTTAGGAACTGGTGAATCCAATTCATCTCGCTCGTCATATAGCGGTATGGGAATGTATTTGGGTAAAAAAAGTGGGCAAAGCTATCAGTGGAAACACATTGGCCTCGAAGAAAGTCATCACAT
The DNA here is from genome assembly GCA_039796595.1 of Bacteroidota bacterium. Classification (GTDB taxonomy): domain Bacteria; phylum Bacteroidota; class Bacteroidia; order Flavobacteriales_D; family Sanyastnellaceae; genus CANHSF01. The sequence continues at coordinate 10,480 of JBDKJN010000243.1, read as the reverse complement.
CGGCCGAATTGTTCTTCACCCCACAGATGGCAATCGAGCCTATGTGGCAGTCATTGGCCATTTATATACACCCAATAAAGAACGTGGAATCTACTCTACTTCCGATGGTGGACAATCGTGGCAACATGTGTTGGCCATCGATCCACATACAGGCTGTATCGATGTCGAAATTAATCCTGAAAACCCATCCGAACTTTTTGCATCTGCCTGGACACGTAAACGAAGAGCTTGGAATTTTGAAGAAGCCGGCAGCGGCAGCGGAATGTATCAAAGTACTGACGCCGGCGCAACTTGGCAGAAAATGCCCATAAAAGGATGGCCAGAAGCGATCACCACCGGCCGTATTGGAATTGCTTTTGCTAGCCAAAAAGGTAAAAAATTTCTTTACGCCTTTGTCGATAATCAAGCAACACTTCCAAGTCCTGAAAAACAACGACAAGGATTGCAAAAGGAAGATTTTGTCAATATGACCGCTGATTCATTTCAATTGCTCAACAACGACAGCCTCAACAAATTCCTGGACCAAAACGGAATGCTCGAGGAATACGACGCCAATCGTTTGAAAAAAGAAATTGCAGCTAATAAATACACACCGCGCGCCATTTACGATTTCCTCTTTGAACCGACAGCCGCCTTTTATGAAAAGGAAATCGCAGGTGCTGAAGTTTATTCCTACGATTTCACGCAACAAACCTGGAACAAGACGCACAAAGAACCATTGGATGATGTTGTCTATTCGTACGGCTACTATTTTGGTATGATCGAAGTCAATCCTTCGGACCCTAACCAAGTGTATATCGCTGGTGTTCCAATTATCACAAGCAACGATGGTGGCAGCACCTGGCGCGGAATAAATCCAGTGAATGTGCATGCTGATCACCATGCGTTATGGATTGATCCGAATGTAAGTGGCCATCTCATCAACGGGTGTGATGGTGGTATTCAAATCAGTTATGACAATGGAACAACTTGGGTCAATTGTAATTCACCTTCCGTGGCGCAATGTTATGCCGTTACCGTTGAACAAACCGATGACTTCCAAGTGTATTGTGGTTTGCAGGACAATGGGGTCTGGGTTGGCCCTTCGGATTACAGCTATACTCCAGAATGGTATCAAACAGGGCAGTACCCTTATCGTCAAATCATGGGCGGTGATGGAATGCAAATCGCCGTTGATCCCCGTGACAACAACCGAATCTTAACAGGTTATCAATTCGGTCAATATGCTCTTGTCGATCAAAAAGGTCACTCCTCGACTTATATTCATCCAACCCATGAGTTAGGCCAAAATCCTTTGCGTTGGAATTGGCAAACTCCCGTGCTTATTTCATCTCATCAACCCGACATCATTTACATGGCGTCTAATCGTGTCCATCGTTCAACTGACGGCGGGCAAACCTTTACTTCTTTGAGTGAAGACTTAACCCGGAATCGGATTCAAGGCGACGTTTCTTTTGGTACCATAACATGCATAAGCGAGTCGCCAATTAACATGGGCCACATCGCGGTAGGCAGTGACGATGGCCTCGTTCACATTTCGCTTGACAACGGCTATACCTGGAAAAATATCACCGGAACAGTAGGCCAATGGCTCAATGAAGAAGGCGTTGGGTTATGGGTCAGTCGAATCATTTTCTCACGTCATTCTCCAGCGCGCATTTATGTATGCCTCAATGGTTACCGAGACGACTTCTTTAAACCTCTCGCCTATGTCAGCGAAGATTGGGGACAAACATGGAAATTAATTTCTTCAGGTATTCCATCAGCGGAACCAATAAATGTTATAAAAGAAGATCCTACTCTTGAGAATCTCGTTTATGTTGGCACAGATCATGGCTTATATGCCATTCAGCCATCAACCGGACAAACCACGAGTTTATCGGCGGCCTTGCCCGGAGCGGCTGTTCATGACCTGGCTATCCACGAAAAATCTTCGACATTGGTTATTGGCACACACGGCCGAGGCATGTACAAAATGGACTTGAACCTTGTTCGTCATGGTTTAATGGTGCACCAACTGCCCACATTGGGGCCGATCGCGTCTGTATCTCATGGTGGTCGTGGCAATTATTGGAGCAAGTGGTTTCCTTCGGATCATCAAGGATTGATGGTCCCTATATATATGCCAATGGCATCCAGGGAGATGACTCTACACATTTGCACAACGGATAGTGTTACCATTGCCACTTTACCCACTGCTGCCGTGGCGTCTGGCCTGCATTTTTTTCCAAGCTACGACTTGAGTTTTACTGAATCTCAGAAAGAGCATTGGCTAAAAACCTCGCATTCAGAAGAAACTAAAAGCATCCCCACGGAACCTGCAAAAGACGGCAAATATTACTTACCTCGAGGTCGTTATTTAGCCATGATTAGGATTGATGGTACAGCGTATTACCAACCTTTTGAAATTACCCGCTAGGCAGCAAATTGACTATCCATCAGGTATTCAAATCATTGATCATTATACAGAAGATTTTTTTTACCCTCAGTTTCGGAGTAGTTTAGTCCCATGATTTACGAAGCCTCATTTCGCGGCCTACTTAATTTTATTTTTTGGCTCGTTGCCATCTCTTTTATCTTGCGTTTCATCGCTCGTTTGGCCACTCCTTACGTAGTGCGAAAGGCACAAGAACAAATGCGCAATCAAATGTTTGGACAAGATCCATATCAATCACAACATCGTCAAAGACCGGAAGGTGAAGTAACTGTTGAGAAAAAGCCAAAACAAAATCCCGGTGAATACACTGATTACATCGAAATCAAAGACTAACCCGTTCCCCTATACGTTATGAATCCAAAACAAATTGCTTTCAAATTTTTACCTCACGTAACTGCAGTCTTGGTATTTGCGATTGTTGCACATGTTTTCTTTAGCATGATCGGCAATGGCTTCACGATCAAACAACATGATATTCAGAATGTCATGGGGATGGCCAAGGAAATTCAAGATTTCCGTATGATGAACAATGGCGAGGAGCCTTTGTGGTCAGGGAACATGTTTGCTGGTATGCCAGCGTACCAGACCACGGTGTTATACTCAACCAATGTACTCCGTGCCATCGACAAAGTGATCAAATTGGGAATGCAGCCAGCCATTGGCACTCTTTTCATGTGCATGTTGGGATTCTATATTTTCGGTCTATGTCTTCGCATCAATCCATGGCTAAGCATTGGCGGCGGTGTGGCGTTCGGTTTATGTACCATCAATATTCTTTACCTAGGTGGCGGACATACTTCAAAAATCAATGCGATCAGTTATATGGCACCGGCAATAGGCGCATTCATCTTGACTTTCAGAGGCCGAATGCTTCTGGGATCAGCACTGTTTGCCTTATTCTTTGGACTTGGTCTCGCATCCAACCACTTTCAAATGACTTACTATCTGGGATTTTTACTGGCCCTTGTAGGTCTCGCTGAGATCATTCGTTTGGTTATTCAAAAAGATTTTTCGACCGCAACAAAAGCAACTGGCCTCCTGGCTATTGCAGCAACAATTGGGGTTCTACCCAATGTCGGAAACCTCCTAACGACCTATGAATACAGTAAGTTCACCACTCGCGGTAGCAGCGAACTAACCATCAAAGCTGATGAAAACAACACGATGGCGCCTGATCAAGATGGTTTGAGCGACGATTACATTCTAAATTACAACATGTCAGCTGGCGAGCCTTGGAGCATGATTATTCCCAATGCCAAAGGTGGTAGCTCATCTGTACCGATCAATAAGAATCGCGAGGCCATGGGCAAAGCTGACAAAAACATCAAAGAACAAATGAAGAACTTCCCTACCTATTGGGGTGGTCAGGGTTCTTCAGCAGGCGCTTTTTACTTTGGTGCAGCGATCATGTTCCTGTTTGTATTAGGTTTAATCTTCGCAAAAGACAGTTTGAAATGGCCGTTTCTCATAATGAGCATTTTGGCCATCGCGCTTTGTATGCGTGATATGCACGGCCTCAATAAGTTCTTCATCAATTCATTCCCGATGTATAACAAATTCAGGGACAGCAAAATGATCTTAGTGCTCATTCAATTCATGGCTCCGGCAATGGCATTGATTTGGCTTCAAGAACTTTTTAATAGCGACACAACAGCGATGCGCAAAAAGCCTATTCTCATTGGTACAGGTGTATGTGTTGTGCTTCTGTTTGCCGTGATAGCAAAGCCTACTATCACAGGCGATTTGATCAGTACAAACGAAAAAGAATACTTTGCAGATGCCATTCAACAGTATAAAGGACAACCAGAAACATTAGATGTCATTGACAGTCTTGAAGTTAATTTGGCCAAAGTGCGTACTGCAATTTTCAGAGCCGATGGTCAACGCAGTATCATCATTGTACTCATCGCCGTTGCTACTGTGTTGTTGGTAGTTTTCGGCAAATTAAAGAAATACCCCGCCATCGCGATATTATCCGTGCTTTTCATTGGTGACATATGGATGGTTTCGTCGCGATACATGAATGAAGACAAAGAACAAATCGACGGGAAATGGGAATATGATCATTATGCCAAAGTGGATGAAATGGTATTCCCATTTACTCCAGATGCGACTGATGAGGCCATTTTGGAAGAAGAAAAAGTGAAAATCGCTGACTTCGATAGCCAAGTAAGTCGATTGGCTTCAGCGATGTCTTCCAAAGCACCGTATGATCAAGTGAAGAATAAAGAGTTGATTCAAATGTCAGCACAATATGGTGTATTGCATTTGAACTCGAATTATCGCGTACTTCTTGCAACTCCAGGTACCATGAGCGAATCGCGCACCGCTTATTTCCATAAGAGCCTGGGTGGTTACCATGCTGCTAAACTCAAATCCTACCAGGAGCTTTATGACTTCTACATTGATGACGAAATCAGAAGTATTCAGGAATCATTGAAGTCCCAAAGCATCGCTGTTATTGATTCAACCTTGAACGCTTGCCAGGTGATCAATATGTTGAATACGAAATATATCAAATTCAATGGAAATGGCAGACCATTACCCAATGCTGACAAAGCCTTTGGCAATGCTTGGTTTGTGAGTAAAATAAAATCTGTTGAAAACGCAGACCAAGGCATGCAAGCCATCGCCGATACCGATTTGCGTACGACGGCGATCGTTCGTTCTCAAGACGCAGGCAATTTGCCAACTGACGTGGCGGTAGATTCTACGTTCACTATTGAAATGTCGAATTATCACACTAATAAAATCGAATACAAGAGTCAATCCTCAGCAGCTGCGTTCGCTGTCTTCAGCGAAATCTACTATCCTGAGGGCTGGATTTGTCGTATTGATGGCCAGGAACAACCTTATATCAAAGTAAATCACGCCCTTCGTGGTGCGACAATACCTGCTGGTCAACATACCATTGAGTGGTCTTTCGAACCAGAAAGCTTCAAATCAAGTTCGAATATCAATCTTGCCGGTAGTTCTTTGTTGCTGTTACTGCTAATCGGGGCCATTTACTTTGAAATAAAAAACGCAAGCCGAACTACTGAAGCGTAATGTGGGGCATTGCTATATATGCCTTGATTTTTAGTGGCTTTGTTGCAATTTTAATTCGCAATAAAGGGCTGCAATTGGATGCAATTCCTCGCAGTTGGTTGGTATTCGCATTCATCGCCAAGGCTATCGTCGGTGGAATGTTTTATTGGGTGTATACCACCTATTACACGCAACAGTCTACCTTACCTGATGCCTTTCGCTATGTACACGACGCCCAGCTCATTGCTGATGTGTTGCCCAATAACCCGAATGTATTTTCTTCTATCATGCTGGGTTATGCATCGCAAGATCCTGCTTACCAGCATCTGACCGAACAAATGATCGGTTGGCATAGTGGATACCTTTATGGTTTAACAAATGATTGCTCCACCATCATCCGGCTCAATGTGCCCATTGCACTATTCTCTGGCCGATCATTTATGGTGCACGCCTTGATTTTTTCGATTGCCAGTTTCATCGGATGTTTGCTCCTCTTTCTGGCATTCAAACCTTACCTGAACAAGTATTTTCAATGTATCGCTTTTGCTGTCATTTTTCTTTCTCCTACTCAACTCTTCTGGACTTGCTCTCCCACAAAAGAAGCCGCTTTGATGCCTGTTTTTGGTGGTCTGTTTTATTTGCTTTCAATGATGCACCAGCAAAAGTTTCGCCTCCATCATCTCTGGTGGTTCTTACTCATAATTCCGGGACTTGTTTTCATAAAACAATATGTGCTGTACGCATTGATACCTGGTGTACTCTACTTTCTCGTTCAACGGGGATTTAATAAAACACGCCCCATCTACGTGTGGTGTGCTGTAATGCTGCTCTGCGGCATCATTGCTGATAATGCGCATCATGTTTTTATTGGTGGTGACTTTCTGTACGTGATCAATAAGAAACTAACCGACTTCAATAATTTGGCCGCTATTCAGCAAGCGGGAAGCCACGTATATGTCGCTCCTACACACACGTGGGTGGATTTTGGCCTCAACTATCCCGCAGCTTTTGCTCAAAGTTATTTGCGTCCTTGGATTTGGGAATGTAAATCCTGGATCTATGTCCCATTCGCCATCGAAAACACGCTATTGATCGGTTTGGTCCTAATCACACTCTGGAAACGGCCATCGACAAAACGCAGTGTTCAACCTTTGATTGGGGTAATGCTTGCTTCAATTCTAGTTATGGCCGGTATTTTGGGCAATACTGTTCCCATTCTAGGAGCCATTGTTCGTTACCGTACCCCTGGATTACTCCTGCTTTGTCTCTTGTGCTTGATATTTTTGCAAGGTTCTTTCGACAAAAACTCGCTTGAAAAGAACAGTATGTCGAAACCGCTTGGAAACTGATGCGATGTGGTTTAAATTCGCGGCCTCAAAACAAAAAATCAAAAGACAACAAAAATGGCAGGAAACGTAACCTTTACCATGATCAAACCAGACGCAACTGCTGCTGGAAATACTGGTAAAATTTTGGATAAAATCATCGAAGCAGGATTTAGCATTCGTGCGATGAAATGGACTCGTTTGAGCAAGGAAGAAGCTGGTGCTTTTTACGCAGTTCACAAAGAGCGTCCATTTTTTGGCGAATTAGTAGACTACATGACCAGCGGTCCAATCGTTGCGGCGATTCTCGTTAAAGACAATGCCGTTGAAGATTTTCGTAAACTCATCGGTGCTACCGACCCAACGAAAGCTGAAGAAGGCACTATCCGTCGTATGTTCGCCAAAAGCATCGCAGCAAATGCGGTTCATGGCAGCGACAGCGACGAAAATGCACAGATTGAAGGTGCGTTTTATTTCACCACTCGAGAACACGCTCAATAAACAGCATACAACCCGCCGAAATGCGGGTTTTTTTTTAACAAAACTCAACATACAATTCCCACATGCAAAAAATCAAAGTAGCGAATCCAATCGTTGAAATGGATGGTGACGAAATGACACGCATCATTTGGTCTTTCATCAAAGAAAAATTGATTCATCCCTACCTCGAATTGGACATTAAGTATTTCGATCTTGGTATAGAGAACCGCGATGCAACTGAAGATCGTGTTACCGTTGAAAGCGCTGAGGCTACATTAAAATACAATGTTGCGATTAAATGTGCGACCATCACTCCTGACGAACAACGCGTGGAAGAATTTGGTCTCAAAAAAATGTGGAAGTCACCCAACGGTACTATCCGCAACATCGTTGGAGGTACTGTTTTCCGTGAGCCAATCATTTGCAGCAATATCCCTCGTTTGGTGCCCGGCTGGACCAAACCAATCAATATCGGTCGTCATGCCTTCGGTGATCAATACCGCGCCACCGACACTGTCGTTAAAGGCAAAGGAAAGTTGACCATGACTTTTACTCCAGAAAATGGTGGTGAAACAAAATCATGGGAAGTATATAACTTCGAAGGCGACGGTGTTGCCTTGAGTATGTACAATACAGACGAAAGCATCTACGGGTTTGCTCGCAGCTGCTTCAATCAAGCGATGATGCGCAAATGGAATCTGTACTTCTCAAGTAAGAACACCATTCTCAAAGCCTACGACGGTCGTTTCAAGGATATTTTTGAAGAAGTTTATCAAGCAGAATTCAAAGCCAAATTCGCGGAATTGGGTATCACCTACGAACATCGTTTGATTGATGATATGGTAGCCTATTGCTTAAAAAGCGAAGGTGGATTCGTTTGGGCTTGTAAAAACTACGATGGCGACGTTCAAAGTGACATCGTGGCACAAGGTTTTGGATCATTAGGTTTAATGACTTCGGCGCTTATCACACCGGATGGCAAAACCATGGAAGCAGAAGCTGCGCACGGCACAGTGACTCGCCACTACCGTCAACATCAACAAGGAAAGAAAACATCCACAAACCCTATCGCTTCCATTTTTGCATGGACTCAAGGATTGGCACACCGTGCTAAACTTGACGGTAATACGGCATTAGCCGAATTCAGCAAAACGCTTGAAAAAGTATGTGTTGACCTCGTAGAATCTGGCAAAATGACCAAAGATTTAGCGGTTTGTATTCATGGCGACAAAGTACAAGATTCGCATTACCTGAGCACCGAAGACTTCCTCGATGCAATAGATGCCGAATTACGTCACCGAATGACTAAATAATCTCCCTTTTTATTGCGATAATTGTAACCCCTGCAGAGTTGAGCTCGGCAGGGGTTTTTATTGCTTGATTACTTGTACTTGAAATACAATACGCTCGACATAGAAATTGCCTCTGAGCCCATGCAGTTGCATGCGCTCAAAGCTATGTATTGGCCCAGAAAGTCAGCCCTACTCATTAGTGATGTGCACGTAGGCAAGATTGGACACTTTCGAAAAAATGGCATCGATCTGCCAGCCATGTCCGCCAAAAACAATTACTGGAATCTTACTCTTCTTTTTGAAAAATATACTCCAGATCAACTTATTGTTATTGGTGATCTCACGCACAGCAAAGCCAATCACGAATGGGAGGAGTTTATTGATTTTATGGATCAGTTTCCGCAGCTAAAAAAATCACTGGTGCTTGGTAATCATGATCGTACCGATGGTGATGCCTTTCTAAAGCTTGGTTTCGAAACCCACCAGGAACTTGTGATAGATCCTTTTACATTCACTCATGAACCGCCACAATCCACCTCTAACAACTCCTACTCCATCTGTGGCCATATACACCCTGGAATTCGATTGGTTGGAAAAGCAAAAAGCAGCTTAACGCTGCCTTGTTTTTATATCGGTGAGAAATATAGTATTCTTCCTGCTTTCGGTGCCTTCACGGGTTATGTCCCCATTCGTCCAGGCAAAAACGATCGTATCGTAGGAATAAGCGACACAGAATTGTTTCTTATGGACGCTAAAAGGTAAGTTCCTTCAAGAGCTTCCCATTCTTCCAATACGACTCTTTGACTTTTTTTCCGTTTTCGTCGTATTCGGTGCTTACTCCATGCTCTTTGCCATTTAGGTAGGTCTCCTGTACCCTAAGATTGCCATTGGTATAGTAAAACTTCCAAAGACCCGACTCGAGATTCTTTTTGTAATAACCACTCCACTCAATCTTGCCACTTGGATAAAACACCTCCTCCTTGGCCAATTCATTCGTTTTGGCGTCAAAGTAGAGCACCACATGATCCTTACCATTGGGATGGGAACGCATCACCTGACGGTTCAATGCGCTGTCCTGAGCTAATACCTGAAATGGTAGCAATAAAAAAAATATTATCTTAAGCGTTTGCACAAGCAAAGTGATCTTCATCGTTATACAATCTAAGTTTTACGTTTGGCCTGAGTGCTTTGTTGCATTCCTCTTGACAAAAACAATACCGAACTGAAAATCAATCCCTAATCGACACCGCAAAACTACCCGACATGAGTACCGGTATGTCAATCAAATCACCATCATCGTCCACTTCATTCATGGTAAAAATGAAATTTACTCTTTCAGTACCTCCAGTTGCCGGAGCAGCGCCAATTTGTAAGACTCCGTTCACAGGAACAAAACTGCGCAAAGAATCAATCGGATCATTGACATTTAACTCGTCAATCCAAGCCTTGAATTCGGTTTGTGGTTCTCCACTATCGGGTTCTAAGTCCACTTCGAAATTAGGTCCGAGGCTAACGTCTGGCACTTCAATCCATGCACTTAGCGTATGAACGCCGATTTCGGTTTCATCCTTCACATTTGCCGTTAGGTAATAACGACGTGACGTGCTCACCGTGCTATCGACCAATATATAATTCACATCCAGCAACTGAACCGTTTTGCCCTGCCACTTCGCCGTCCCACAATTGCACATGTATGGCTCAGGCACATAATCCACTGATTTTTTGCAACCAAAAGCCAAAACCATAAGGCTGGCCAAGCATAAACTGTATAGTGTTTTCACGTTAATATATTCTATTGTTCCAACAAAATTAACTCAAATTGAGCAATTTTGGTTGCTCCAATCTCTTGGTGCTTTAAAGTCCCGATGGAATATTCCCATCAAAAGTCTTCATAAAGTAGATATTTCTTACGCATTTCC
>JBDKJN010000242.1:0-3849 GCA_039796595.1 Bacteroidota bacterium | reverse complement strand
CATCCAATCCATTGATCAGTTGAGTATCTGAAATAGAAATCGTCACCAACCAACTAATGGATTGGCTAGCTGCAATTGCAGGTACATCGGCAGTGACCGAGTTGCCCGTGATCACTCCATTGGCCAATCCAATATTGGTAACGGTAACTCCAGATGGGAATGCGATCGCAATCGATGACGGTGTTGAGCTGATATCTCCAGTGTTTGTGATTCCGAACAAAATATCAAAGGTTCCCGCGCCACAGAGTTTGCCTACAATACTTGAATTAGTCGTCAAAACGGCACCTGAGGGCGTGGTGTTATAAACCCCGAACATGATCGACAAAGGAGGCGACTGGCCATTGAACGATACTGATGTTGGTGTGCTGGCCATGGCCATACCTGTACTCGCCAGATTGAGCACGAAGTTGTTGTTAAAATTACTTGAATTGTAGGGCATCGCTACCATGCCATTGGCATCGGTGGAGAACATCACATTTCCAAAGGTACGCGTAATGAGAGCATCAGCGAGGTACGGCTCATTGGTTTGACGCGTGCCATTCATGTTGAGATCATGGAAGACGTAAGCATTGATGTATTGCACAAAACAAGAGCCATCATCCAATGTTGCATCAGGATTGTAATTGGAGGCGTCGGAATCAGTGCAGCCCCACACCTCACAGTCTTCAAATGAAGGAAGCACATTGAAATTGGGATCGAGGTAATCGGGATTGCCGCAACCGTCGTAAGCCACATATACGTCTGCGTCCATTTGGATGGTGACAGCCGAGCAATTGTCCTCCCATACCGGTTCCCAATTGACGAACTCGGCACAAAGCATTTCAAGATTATCTGGCTCATTGGTCAAAACCGGTGCTGTATGATCCAATACTTCAATGATTTGAGTCGCGATTGTCGAATTGCCGCAGTCATCTGTAGCTGTATGAGTTAATTCATATTGCGGTGATGGACAAGCCTCCGATTCACCAACGATATCACCAGATCCACCAACAGCCATGTTCTGGCCTGTCGCTGAATTGATGTAAGTTCCAGTATATGTTACCCAGCCTCCCAAACCGAATCCTTCGCTCGTATTATTGGCTCCTACTCCTTCTTGAAAACCATAATAAAAGTTGACTGGCGTATGAAAAAAGTTGAGCATTGATCCCTCTAAATGACCATATCCTACAGCATGCGAACCTTCTTGAACCTTATAATAAGTCCAGCTCTCATGATTTGCCCCTACCGCGTTACAATCGGATTTATAGCCACGTGCACCTTCACTGGTCCAATCCGTCCACGATTTGCCATCGTACAGCCATACATCAAGAGTGAAACCCGCAAGGGCATCATTGGTGCTAACAACATTACCATAGATGTGAATGGTGTTGTCAGCGTATTTGCGATACCCCAAACCATCGGCCTTATAATATTTCAAGCTGGCCGGGACATTAAACAAGACCAATGACCAAGCCACAGGATACATGCAAGCTTCCGAATTGATACTGCGCATGCCGTAGTATTCGTTGCTAATTATTTCGCTCGTGGTGGTGACTTCGATATCCGCATCACAATTGTCGGTAAACTGTGGTGCCGGCAGATCAGCAATTCCACACGATTCAAGAGTTACCCATTCAGGACTTGCGAATTGCGGCGATTCCGTATCGCCAGGACAATCGCATTGGGCTGTAGATTGCAGATGCATGCCGAAGAAAATCGACAGTACACCGCAGATTTTGGAAAAGGTTAAGTTTGTTCTCATAAGTTCTGATTTTGGTTCTTCTATAGGAGCAATTTAAGACGAAAAATCCATATTCGTTAACCAATCATTAACAAACTAACGGATCAAACTAAAGTTCAACAAAGCCAAATTCCTTCTACCCTCCCTGTCAAACCTATGATTTGGCGAGTAGTAGCCAATTTAGTAAATTTACGGGAATAATCTATTTCGCATATCCATAGCCCGTGCGCAAGCTCTCGTCTCACATTATTCAAAGACCTTCAACCATCGGAGCCCTACTAATGCTCGTTTTTACCTCCATTTTAACATCGTCATTTTACTGTCCCCCAGACGCTCTCGATCAAGCAAATTATGTATCGTTCATTGCCGACTTAAAAAAACATAATGTGACCATGCACTGGAAAGACAAATCAAATAAGCCATTTGGAAGTCTTCAACGTTTGCGATCTCATTTCGCCGAGCAAAAGAAAGAATTGCTATTCGCTATGAACGGCGGCATGTATCATGACAATCGAAATCCCGTCGGTTTATATATCGAAAATTCCAAAACAATTTCAGCTTTAAATACTGCAAAGGGCGAAGGCAATTTTTTTCTTCAGCCCAATGGTGTTTTTTACATCAATGATAACAAACGTGCTTTTGTTCGCAGCACGCCTGAATTCAAAACGGACTCTTCTATAGTATTTGCCACACAATCAGGTCCGATGTTGGTGATCAATGGCAAAATTCATCCTCAATTTCAGGAGCATTCCAAAAACCTAAATATTCGCAACGGCATCGGTGTTATGCCGGACGGAAGAATACTGATGGCGATGTCCAAGAAGGAGGTTAACCTTTACACCTTCGCTTCTTATTTCTTAAAAAACGGATGTCAGAACGCCTTGTATCTTGACGGACATGTATCCCGCGCCTATTGTCCGGAGCAAAAATGGGAGCAACTCGATGGTGAATTTGGTGTGATGATCGCTGTGCATAATTAATTATCCATTCCACTTCATTTTCTTCATATTTGTATTTCATAAACATTCACACAATGCGATGCGGAAAATGATTCAATTAATAAAAAAGGCCCTTCCTGTAATGATGATGCTTTTGACATTTGGAGCAGGTTATGCCTTTCATTCGTATCAAAACAACACTCAATCACAACCCAAAACCATGAAACGTGTAACAGGAATCGGCGGTATCTTTTTTAAATGCAAGAACCCCCAAAGTTTAAGAGAATGGTATCAAACCCATTTAGGATTGGAAACCAACGAATACGGCTCAGTTTTCGAGTGGTATCAAGGAGCAGATAGCACCAAAAAAGGTTTTACGCAATGGAGTCCATTCAAAGAAACTACCAAATACTTCGAGCCATCTGAACGCGAGTTCATGATCAACTATCGGGTTGCGGATTTGGAAGCTTTGGTTGAGGTATTGCGCAGCGAAGGAGTTACTATCGTAGATTCAATTGAAACCTATGACTATGGCAAGTTCGTCCATATTCTCGATTCGGAGGGCAACAAGATTGAGCTCTGGGAACCCAATGATGTGGTTTATGAAAAGATGGGCAATGATATGGGGGCAAAGACGACTAAATAGTTTCATTACTCCACTATTCTTGGATAATCAATGAACACGATTGTGTATCCGTGTTATTCAATCGCTGAATTTGGTAGATTCCAGCATCTAGATCCAGCAATTTCGACCATGTTCCAGTAGTTCGTATTTGCTCTCGCAATACAAGTCGACCTTGAGCATCCAAAATTCGCAATAGATCACCTGCTTCGCATTGAACATTTATCCAACCCGTTGAAGGATTGGGATAAACTATCCATGGCCTCGTCATAGTTTCTTCCTCAACTGATACGAAGTAATCAATTTCTACATTCACGCAGGTTACTGCTTCACAGGCAGTGAATGTCTCCGCAGTATGAACACATATTGCGTATGCGCCATTGGCGGCAAATGAAATATTGGCTGCATTTGTCCAATTGCCCTCGAGATAGGTAACCGAATTATCATCGTCTACCCAATACACTACCATTGGAACGTTAGGGATTTGCTCACCGTCTGCAATCAACTCAAATTCCATGTTTACGGTACTATCCAAAACGGTGTAGTTTAAGACAACATCACATTCTTGA
>JBDKJN010000241.1:0-4276 GCA_039796595.1 Bacteroidota bacterium | reverse complement strand
GCCCATTACAAAGTCTTGATGAATCAATTCCGAACCCTTATCGTTTTTAAAATTGCATTAGCCGGGATATTGCTTATTCTTGGAAGTATTCTAGTAATCAATAATCTCATCAACATTGGACAGTTTGTAGCGGCGGAAATCATCATACTTCTGCTGATCAATTCGCTTGAAAAGATAATCCTGAGCATGAGCACAGTGTATGATGTCCTAACTTCAATAAATAAACTTGGAAATGCCTTAGACATGCCGCTTGAGTCTGAAGAGGGCCAAATTCTACCTTCTGAAAGTGCCCAAGGACTGCGATTGGACGTGAGTCAATTGACCTTTACATTCAATTACCATTCAAAACCTTTGCTTGTAGATCTCGAATTGCACGTCGCAGCGGGCGAAACGATTTGTATTCAAGGGGACGAAGGATCAGGTAAAACCACCCTTCTTCGCCTTCTTTCTGGTTTTTACGAAGAGTTTCAAGGGACCATAGCTTACAATGATCTCTCCATTAAATCCCTTAAGTTGTCCCATTTGCGTGCAGTGATGGGTGAACACTTTACAGAAAATGAAATGTTTGGAGGCACGTTATTGGAGAACATTACCTGTGGTCGTTCGGCGATCTCACCAACAAATGCAATGCATGCGCTGGAAACTGTCCAGTTAATAGATTGGTTTAGATCGTTACCGAATGGAATGTCTACCGAAATTCTTCCGGAAGGTATAGGGTTACCTGGCCACATTAGACGTCGATTGATGCTTGCTCGTATTATTTCGGGTCAGCCCAAAATGCTGTTGATTGAAGACTCACCTTTCCTACAAAATCCCCTGGAACGACAACTATTCTACAATTTTGTTTTCGATCAGTGTAAAGATACAACAACGATATTCATCAGCAACGATCCTGTTATAGCTGAACAATGTTCAAAGACTTATGTATTGAAAAATGGTCAACTCATCCTAAAATCTTCCAACAAATGATTTACGAGAATAAGCAACCCATTCCAGATAGAGCCAAAACCTTAGGTTTCACTTCTTTCGATAAAGTCTATGATATCACCAACCGCAATACACCTATTCGATGGATTGTTGCGGTGACGGTCATCGGCATTGTAATTTTATTCTTACCCTGGACACAAAACATACAAGGCACAGGTCAGCTTACCAGCCTTAAGCCAGCGAACCGGCCACAAGCCATCCAAAGTATTATCGGAGGACGCATAGAACGTTGGTACGTCAGTGAGGGGCAACTTGTCAATAAAGGAGATACCATTCTTCACATTTCTGAGATCAAAGATGAATATTTCGATCCTCAACTCTTAGACAATGTACAAATTCAAATTGAGCAAAAAGAATCAGCCGTGAAGAGCTACATGGCAAAAGTCTTTGCGCTCGACAATCAAATCGATGCCCTGAATCAAAATTCAGCACTCAAACTTAGTCAACAGAAAATCAAGATACAGCAACTCCTTGTTAAAACGTCAACTGACAGCAACGAGTGGATAGTAGCACAAAGGAACAAAGGCATCGCTGAAGATCAATTTAGAAGATTCCAAGATCTCTTCAAACAAGGCCTGATCAGTCAAACGGATCTCGAACAACGCGAAGTCTCCTTGCAGAATGCGCGCGCCAAAACTTTGGATCTGGAAAACAAATTCATGATGTCGCGCCAAGAAAACATAAATGCACGAACTGAACTTCAGTCTATCGGAATGGAATACCAAGAGAAAATCAATAAAAGTGAAAGCGATAAGTTCAGCGCTATGAGTGCCATGTATGATACCGAAGCCCAAGTAACGAAACTTCAAAATACGTATGCCAATTATAATGCACGCACCGGCTTGTATTACATCCTTGCACCACAAGATGGCTATATCACCAAGGCACAAATCAATGG
This sequence comes from Bacteroidota bacterium, assembly GCA_039796595.1. GTDB lineage: Bacteria > Bacteroidota > Bacteroidia > Flavobacteriales_D > Sanyastnellaceae > CANHSF01. The sequence goes on along the minus strand of JBDKJN010000241.1, from coordinate 2,391 downwards.
TATAGGCGAAACCATTAAAGAAGGCGAAGAAGTGGTTACCATTATGCCTGTGCAAAATGATCTTGCTGTGGAACTGTACGTTATGCCCATGGATTTGCCTTTGATTCAAATGAATCAAAAGGTGCGGTTTATTTTTGATGGATGGCCCTCCTTTTACTTTAGCGGCTGGCCAGGTGCTTCTATCGGAACGTTTGCCGGAAGAGTCGTAGCAATTGATAATAACATCAGTGCCAATGGTAAATTTCGCATATTGGTTGCACCTGATCCAAATGATGTTCCTTGGCCAAGTGGATTACGTATTGGTGGGGGCGCACAAGGAATTGCACTCCTTAACAATGTATGCATTGGCTATGAACTATGGCGCCAAATCAATGGATTCCCACCAGACTTTTATAACTCATCTACTCCTCTAGAAAATAAAAAATGATCGCACGCATCGCATTTCTTATTGCGCTTACGCCCCTATTCGTTCAAGGGCAGGATACACTTCGATTCAGCGAGTACAAAAACGCTGTCTTTAATTTCCACCCTTTGATACAACAGGCCGGACTCGCCATCAACCGCGGTGAAGCAAATTTGCTAAGTGCCAAAGGCGGCTTTGATCCCAAACTCGAAGCGAATAGTTCGTCTAAATACTATAAAGGCAAAAACTATTACAACCTTTCCGGTGCTCAATTGAAATATCCCACACCCTTCGCCGTCGAACTGAAAGGTGCATATGATCTCAACAATGGCGCATATCTCGATCCTAGTCAAACCACTTCCGATCAAGGGCTGATGACCATTGGATTGAGTCTTCCCTTACTGCAGGGATTGATCACAGATGAGCGACGAGCGACGAGAAAGATTGCTGATGGATTTATGGACTACTCCATACAAGAACGCAATTTGTTAACCAATCAAGTATTGCTCGTGGCATATGACCTCTACTGGCAGTGGTGGTCGAACTATGAAAAAACACAAATGGCACGAGAAATCTTAGCCTATTCCAAGGACAGATTTGACAACGTTAAGATCCGAACAATCCTCGGACAATCGGCTGCATTTGACACTATAGAGGCAGGAATACAAGTAGGCCTAAGAACACAACAGCTACAGGAATTAGAATTGCAAGAGCTCAAATCCAGGCTGATGCTTTCGACCATGTTATGGCAAGATGACTCACTCAGCCAATCGGCAGTCTATATTGCCGATGGTGCAAAACCAGACAGCATCAACTTCTTTTATGAGTTTCAGTCTTGGATCAACGACAACTTTCTCAAGACTCTTGATTCATTGCAAATGACCCATCCCGAACTCATGCAATATGAGGCCAAATTAAAAATGACCGATGCAGAGTTACAATGGAAACGCGAAAAGGTTAAACCTAAACTCAATTTAGAATATAATTTATTGGCAGAACCCATTGGCACCTCAGAAAACACCAATTTCACTACTGAAAACTATAAATGGGGGCTCGATTTCTCTTTCCCGCTTTTGGCCAGATCAGCTCGAGGAGAACTTCGGATGTCACAAATCAAACGAGAAGAAATTCGTCTTTCGCTTCAACAAAAGTCTCAGGAAATAAAAAACAAAGCAATTACTTCTTATCGATCTTTGTTTTCGCTGAATGAACAACTGAAAACAGCCAAACAAAATGTCGCAGGATATTACACCCTTTTGGACGGTGAACGAATTCGGTTCAATAATGGAGAAAGTAGCCTATTTCTATTGAATCAACGTGAAATTCAGTATGTCGAGGCACGTATAAAATACATTGATTTGCAACAAAAGTTAATTAAGAACTACCTCGAGCTGGCATTCAATTTGGCCCGTATACAATCCTTGTAACCTTTGGTTTGATATCACCTTCCATTCGCACACCTTTCTTTTTAAACCAATAGATGTATATCCATCGCAATGGGAAAAATATACTCGTCAGAGAATAAAGTAACCACCTCAAAACCCGGTTAACAAGCACCTTGTCTCCCTCCCTGGTCATGGTGCTAGAAATGACTTCATTATTAGTCTCCAACAAATTCTGTTTGCACTTGTTTTGACGTTCGATGATTTTCTCTACCTGAACGCTCCAATCTTTTGGCATATGATCACGCTCGAATTGATCTCGCGATTCAAATTTCCACCCCTTTGATATCAACCTGTCATAAACAACCTGAACAGAATCGTATCTACAAGTGACGGCTTGAATAGCCACTTCATTCAACTGATTAATATTTTGCCATTGGCAAATGACATTTCTTGAAATCATCTGCCTCGCAGTGTCATTCACATGATTGTAGGCGCTTAAAGCCAAATTTCGGTTACTTAACAATGGCTCCAATTTTTGATTGTAAGTCACACGCTCAGCCATTAACCAAGTCGAAATACTCAAGAATATAATGCAGTAGATCA
>JBDKJN010000240.1:0-9127 GCA_039796595.1 Bacteroidota bacterium | reverse complement strand
GCGACCGGTAAAGGAGCTGCTGCTGCATCAAGTGGTCTAAAGATCATCGCACAACCATGGGCATGGACTGCGGCAACAAAAATTATAACAACCGTTGCAATCACTACGGCTGCCGTTGTTGGCTATGTGGCTGTCAACAATAGCACAGATTCGAACAAGGAACAAAATACGACTGAGCAACAACAGCCTTCAACATCCGGAGAGGGAACCAAAGACGCTACTTCAACAGACGCGCTCAATGAATAGGTAGCATCGTTAAATTCGGATAATAATGCAGCGGTTAATGCGCAGCAAACACTCTCCGATCCCGCGGTTGGTCAACATGGTGCATCAAATCAAGTCCATACAGGCATAGGCGCTGAGCGAACCCCGGGTCAGACGCCAAATGAAATGGAATACATTCAACCTGAAGTCAATAATTTGGGCGCAACGCACGAAGAGGTGATTCGAGCGCAGAGCAAGCATTTGATAATGGTTGCAATGGCAGAGGTGTTGAAATATCGAGTGGCAGATTATACCGAAGTGCGTCATGAAAAATGGAGCAATGAAGTATTCTCTGAAGGCCACACACCAGCCAATCAAGAGTCGCATGGGGCAATGCCTAAAGACCAGCAACAGCATAGTTTGAAATATTTGGATTATATCGAAAACTGTCTTTCGTATCTCGATCACAAGCAATACAAACAAGCCAAAGAGGGTTTTGACGCGTTGCTGAAATTCTACACCGACGATGTGAACGCCCAATTCTACGGTGCGATGACACGATATCGCGCAGGTGAATATGGCTCCGCCATCGAATTGTTTAAATTAACAGAGATCAATGCGATCAGAGCTTTCCGTGAAGATGCGAAATTCTATCGCGCGATGTCAATGAAGGCCTTAGGTAAAACCAGCGAGGCAAAAGTATTGTTTGATGAAATCATTACTGCCGATGGCGCTTATGCCAAACGTGCAAAACAAGAAAGTGGACAATAAACTCCAATGACGATTTATACTTGAGTGTTTTAGTAAATTGAAGTGATAAAGAAAAAACAAAATCCGTAGGACATGTTGGAAAACATAGCCTGCGGATTTTGTGTATTTAGAAGAATGTGTGCTGAAGCGTGGAATGATGAACCCCTATTTCTTTTCCGTATCTGTAGGTTGTTGAGCTGGTTTGCGCAATGAGCCACTCCAAGTCAAAGCCAATAGAGCCGTGTGATTGTTTTCGATCTTGTTTTGAAAGTCAGCATTCAAACTGCGTTGCAAGAGATATTGATTAAGATAACCCGCTTCGATATTTAAGTGCTTATTCACCTTAAATCCCAACAAGGCGCTTGCACGATTTTGATCAAAAAAATTGTACGCAACTTTTACACCCATATTCACAAAAACTTCGTCCTGTAACACACCATACAATTGATGTTTCTCTCCTTTTATCAAAGGATGTTGCAGTCTGAAGTAGTAGCGAAATCGAAATTCATTTCGCGACGTGCGTGCTGGATCGAGATGTCGGAACTCGAATCGCAGTCGATGGGTAAGACCAAATGATTTGAGTTGTTCCTTGGATTGGAATTGTAACCAGACACGGTGTTCATCGAACGGAAATTTTGCTGGCAATTCACCGTAAGCAGCAGTGTGAACAAAAGCATAACCACCACCCAAAAGGTGTTTGTCATCCAAACGGCGCATCAAACCAACGCGCGAAAGGTGTTGTTGAATGTCTTCGCCGATTTCAGCCCGTCGCTCTTGGAGTTCGAGGTGCAACATCCATCTTGGATTGATATCCAAGGCTGCTGTAGCACTGCCCCAGAGATGTTGTTGATTTACAATGTAACGTGTTTTGCCTGCTTGAGCGAAGGAATGACATGCACTGAGCAAAAGAATCACGATGATGGAAAGCGTTGTTTTCATTTTTTGTACGCAGTAGATGAATGGTGTGAGGAAAGCCGCTTGTGATCATCCAAACCTGCTATCTTAATTTGTATACCTTTTGCTCTCATTTCTTCTTGTATGCGCTCTATGGTTTCTATTGATGTGTGATCGACCATTGAAGTGCGCGAAAGATCGATAATAACTTGATGATTTGCCGCATTCGCCCGGATTGTTTTTTTCACACCAAGGAGATTCGTGAAAATAAGAGCATTGTCTACAGCAATTGTAACGACATCTTCCGTTTCAGTCACATGTAAGGTGGCCTTAAAGGCTTGCTTGAGGTTCATTCCACGGAAAAAATGAAAAAGGAATTCAAGTACAATTCCGCTCAGAACTCCGAGTAGGAGGTCAGTAACAAAGCTGATGACCATTGACACGAAAAAGATAGCGAATTGATCTTTACCAACGGACCAAGCATGACGAAACTCTTTGGCTGAAGCGAGTTTGAGACCGATATAAATGAGCATGGCTGACAGTGCTGCGATTGGTATCATGCGAATAACAGGGATCAAAAGCACAACGAAAATCAATAAGAAGAGGCCATGAAAAAAGTTAGCAAATCGACTTTTCCCCCCATTGAGTACATTGGAAGTGCTTCTAGCAATTTCACTGATCATTGGTAGTCCGCCGAGCAATGCACTGATCGCATTACCAACTCCTAGTGCCTTGAGATCCTGGTTGTTATCAGAACGTCTTTTAAACGGATCAATCAAGTCAATGGCTTTATTGCTAAGCAACGCTTCAAGTGAACCAATAATAACGAAGAGCAATACATATTCTAAGAAATGCCAGGGATGATTCCATAGTCCGCCAAAGTCCAAATGAAAATTCACGGCCAACGCATCTATTTTGACCAAAGGTTTGATTTGAGCGAATTCTGGATCAGAGAGGTGAAACATTTGCGCCATGAAAACAGAAACAACAATCACAACCAATGATGCTGGAATTTTCTGGATTTTTTTTACGGGAATAAGCGGCCATAAGTAAAGCAGAGCCAAACTGGTCAATCCAATGATGAGTACGGATGCGTTGTAATGCTGCATGGCTTCTGGAAAGGCCAAGAGTAGTTCAAGAGGAGAATGTCCAACGAGATAAACGGGATCTTCCCCCAATAGGAGATGAAATTGTCGTGAAATGATAATGATACCAATCGCCGCCAAAAGCCCATGGACAGCGCTGAGGGGAAATATATCGGCGAGCTTGGCGACCTTAAGATAACCGAATAGAATCTGGATGATACCAGTGGTAAAACCAACTGCAAGCGTCAATTCCCACCCGGTGTTTCCTCCTCCAAATCCTTCTACGCAGCCCGCAACGATCACAATCAAGCCTGCTGCAGGTCCTTTAATGGTCATAGGGGATCCTGCAAAAAACGATACGACAATACCACCAACGATAGCGGTAAGAATACCCATTACTGGTGGAAAACTGCTAGCTCCGGCAATGCCCAAACAAAGGGGCAATGCAACTAGCGAAACGACAAAACCGGAAATCAAATCTTGTTTCCAAGAAGCGCTGAATTCATTTTTGATATTTGAAAAATAGGTGAGTTTCATACTATTATTTTTTTTGGAATGTGTTGTTAGAAAAATTAAGAAGCTCGATATCCCATTTCATAAACGGATTGGCTGTGTGGGCCAAGAAATAGGCGAGCATATAAGCGAATGATGGCGAGACCATCGAGAATAAAACTGAAGGCTACCAATGCGGCTAATCCGATTTGATCTTCATGAATGTGACTAAAAATCAAATCTTCGCCGAGGAAAGTAGGCGTGATCGGAAAACCTGAAAGTCCAAGGCAACACAAAAGAAATGCAAAGGCAACTCCAGGGTGAATGTGGCTATGCCCATGGAATTGATGCAAGTCCAGATTCTTTTCAAACTTTTTGAATCGTTTGAGTATCAAATAGCCTGCGAGTCCAGCTACACTTACACCACTGATATAAAGCAAGCCTTCTCTCCAATCGTATTGTTCGTTAAATGCAACCGCAATAACCACCATGAAGTGATTCATGACTACCATCACCAATGCGATAAATGGATTGTGACGCTCGGTAAAGGCTTTTAACACCATGACAATTCCGGCCAAAGCAAATAGAAAGGGAACAAATCGATTGATTTGGTTGGGTAGACTATAATTGGAATACAATGCAATCGACCCGGCGATCAACAACCCGGCAAAAACCCAAAGGGTTCGAGACAAAGTAAGAAAGTCAAAGCGCTTACCAAGTGACTTGACGGGATTCCACAAAAGGCGATGCATAAGCGTATCCAGATTCCATTCGCGCAGTGATAACACATACAATCCATACGCCAGTCGAGTTGAAAGGCCGCGTGGGACATGTTTTTCACGAGGTACAAAATGGTAGAATTGATCGCGAATTTTATAGCTCACCACCGAAGGAGAGACCAATAATTGGTAGGTGCGGAAAAAAGCGTTTGCAGCAAAGTGTATCAACGCTAAATCAATCCAACCGAATGATAATTCGGTTAGCATAATGCCAATTTGAGCGATGGAGCCGTAAGCAATTTGACTTTTGATGGAGGACTGGACCTGTGCGATACCCGTGGCAATAACAAAACTGATCACTCCTATAGAGAACAGTACGATCCGCACGGTGATTTGGTGTTCCCAGAAGTGGTACGTGCGCAACAAAAGGAACAACCCCAGATGAACGGAGAGAGACCCATAAAAAATGGCCGACGATGGTGTTGGGCCTTCCATTGCACGAGGCAACCATGTGCTGAAGGGAAACAAGGCGGATTTGGCCATCGCACTGAGCACCAACAACAGAGATACAGCCAATGCCAAGCCACTGTAATGAGCGATGTGATCGTGCACTTCGTGGTAACTCGCCAATTCAGAGAATGTGACGTTGGCATGCCAGAGATGGTGACTCAGCCACATCGCCAATAGGATCCCTACGTCCCCGATGCGATATATGGAAAAAACTTTGACAGCGTTTTTTACTGGCAAGTAGCGGTCGCGATAGAATGCAATCAACAGAAAGGATGAAACGCCTAGAATTTCCCAACCGATGAAGAGTGTTTCCAAATTGCCGGACAACACGGTAATGTTGTAACCCAAAAAGAAAAACAGGATGGTTTGGAAGAAGCGACGGTAACCTGCTTCACGATGCATATACGTTCGACTGTATAAACAAACAAGGCTCGACAAAAAGGAACCCACAAGAACAAAAGCCGCGCTCACCTTATCGAAGAAGAAGTCAAAGAAAAACTCGTAATCATGAGTGGTATAGAGTGTCCAATCTTTCTCATTTACGGGGTGATGCCCGGACGATAGCCAGTAAATTGCAGTGCATGAGGAGGCAATAAACTGAAGCCAGGTGGTTGCTATGGCTATTCCAGAGTTCCATTTTTCAGATGATGTGCGAAGAACAGTGATCATCAAAAAACCGAACAAGGGTATTGCAACCATGGTTAATATCAAGTAGTGCATCATACGGCTTGTAGGATTTGAATAGGTAAGTTTTCATCATTGCTTTCAAACATTGGCATCACATTATCGATTTGAGGCAACGTGATGTTCAATGGTGTATATGGTTCGAACTGGCCATTCACCAGTAGCGAGGTGTGGTGTTGGATCGGATCAATGGCAATCAGGCGCACCCATTCATTTTTGAACCACTCAGAAGTGGCCGGGTCTTGAGCAATAGCATGTAACACAACATCGGGGAAATGTTCCACAACAACCATAAGCCTTACCGGATCATGTACCTCGATCATCTGGCTGGGTAACCCAGGTCGCAGATCGCCATCTATTCCATTGGCGACACCAATAAGACCCATAACGTTGTGTGGGAGTTTTGATCCCGCACCTAGCTTTTGATTGTCAACGCGCGAGAAGTAATACTCCAGATTAATTCCTCCGCAAACAGGCGCAACGGCACGAAGGATGGCATGCAAGTAGGTTCCATCGGGATCAACACGATAATCATAAGAGTTCAGGAAACTGCGGCGATCTAGAAATATGTTTTTACTCAAGGATCTGCGACCAACGATACAAGCAGCGTTGGTGGCGTGATTCAGCTCAGGACGAGGTTCGAAGAGCGAAACCGAACGACGAGCTACTTGCTCGTGAACAACTTTTGCGGAAGCGGTTGTATTGATTGAAGCAAATCGTCTGGATCTTTCTTTCGCATTCGCATCCAAGGCAATTTGAAAACACTCCTCGTTTTTGTTATGCAGTGCGCGCAAAGGCTCAGAGAGTGTTGCCACATCGTAATAGAACATTTCATCACGGGTGGTATCATGCAGTGCGCCTACGAATCGACTTGTTGCTGGAATGGTGATTCCGCGATGCACTAAAGAACTTCGCACGTGGTCGTGGTTGGCCATATAGGCCATGACGCGAGCATTAACCGAACCGGCACGCCCACTGCAAGCACCACAATCGTATGCAGCAAAATGTGGATTGTTGGAGCTGCTACTGCCGTGTCCTACAACATAAATGATTTCACCAAATTGTTGGGTTAAACCAATGCTTTTGAGAAAACGTTCTACAGCATCAGTCATTTCATCCAATGCGTAACCAACCCATAGCCCATCTTCCTTTGGTTGTGACGGATCACGTTCAATAGTGAGTTGAGCATCGGCATGCATATGATTCGCCGCTGAGGAAGTATTGGCGCTTATGCGTGGAAAGAACAGATGGATGACCAATTTTAAAGCGGACCAAAAACCCATGATTTGCGTCAGGAACACAGATGAAATGGGGTGGTGTGCGTGTTTGGAGAAGTGTACTTCACTTGACGTTGATGTACCTGTTCCCACTTCTTTAATTAAATGCGCGGGCGTCACAGGTGCTGGACATAGCTTGGTGGTGAACTTCCCAAGAAGTGGTTTGAAGAAAAATGCAACTCCAAAGAAACCGGGTGATCCAAACGTTTCGAAATTTCCTGTACCACGTTCCAAATGGCGACGCAAAGAACATTCACGATCATCGATGCAAAAGATGGCCTGAGAACTCACCACGCTAGAACTGCTTTGAATAGGAGACTCGCGAATAGCGACCACCATTGGATCATGAAAACTCCATTCCAATGCCTCCTGCCAAAGTGAAATAACTTCACGGTACTGCGTAAATGCTACTTTGGAGAAAAGCGGTGAATAGTTCGAAGGAATATGCTGGCTAAGTGGAGCCCATATTGGGCCGAATGCGGTGTCTAATGCATCGATTTCCAGAAGGAGTTCGAAAATGATGGCTTCACGCAAACTGATGCGACGTGGATCCAAAAGCGATTGAGGCAGGGACTCCACAGTGCTGACCATACCACTCCAACCTTGATGTGCGAAGCAAAGATCAAATAGGTAATCGTGATAATATACCTCTTGACCAACGAGCTCTGCGAGTATATCGGTGATATTTAAATCAACCTTGTTTAATAGCTGTTGGGCGCGTTTTCCCTTCAAAATTTTCACAGCGCTGATTTGATTGAGCTCACGGATGGCTTCCAAAAATGAAAGCGATGTGATTGGAAAGGGCCATGTAGCGATGCCTTGGTCCAGATAGCTGCAAAGGGTGCGAAAAAGGAGAGGATGAACCAAAGCATCTAAATCAATTTTGTAGTGCTTTTTCCAATGACTGCGAAGGCGGCCAATGCGCGGTGCTTCAGGGGTTGCGAATTTTTTGTTGAGAAGAAGTTCTCTCCACTCTGCCAAATGTTCAGCTCCCTTTTTTCGTTCCAGAACGGCATTGATATAATGATCTGGAATTTTTCCTGAGCGGTGCCATTCTCGATATTCTTTGAGCTCGGGAGATACCCGATAACCGAAAATTGCGGATGCTGTGGCAATGCCATGATGAAAAGGTTGCGCCTGAAAGGCATGCAGTGTATTGTGATGAATAAAGTCTTTTAATGGGGCTTGTGCAGGCAAGTGATGGTGGAGATGGTGCAGCGTTTCTGCTTCATCAAAACCATGAAGTGTATGCTCGCCCTTTTCATGAGGATTTGATTTCATGAATTTGGAGATTAGTTGAAAAATTGAAAAGGTCGCGATGCGGAAAATCCAAGAATGGAATAGCATCGATCAGGTGCGACATGCACCTACATGGCGGAATTGTACTTTCCGCTCAAGACAACACAGACTACGGCAATTGTGAAGAAAGAAGGCCGAACAGGAGGTAGATTTTCCTATTGAACGGAGATATAAACGAATGATTGTTTTGCTCAAGTCGGGATAATGAACCATCCCAAAAGCAAAGGCCATTCAAACAACTTTTTTGAACGATGGCAACTAGAACACTATCGAAAGAGTGAAGAACAGTTTGGAAATCGCTTCGATCTTCTTCTACAGATTCTTCTATCTCAGCTGCGAACGCATAGATTTCTTTTTGCGTATGATGTGCATCGTGTGTCAAACCTTCGAGAATCGGCACTTGCAAATAAGCACCAAAGGCCAACAAAATGATGGCCATGAAAGCCGCTATTGCAGCGACGATGCTATTATTTTTTTTCGGTTGATTCACTACTTTGGTCTTCTACGCGTCTTAGGAAGTTGTGTTACAAGCGCCCAAGATTCATTCCAAATGTAAAAGAAAAATTCAAGAAGGGAGTCCTTTTACATTTTTTTACAAGATGAACCCATATCTTAGTGAAGGCCATCATCTAACGATTCTGGGTGTTAGATGCTTACTTGGTATTAAAAAAATTCATGGTGCGTTCAATTCCGATGTGACCAAAAGAGAATACGGCTTCTGTACATTTTTTGATGTGTGCATCCATGTGTTCTTTTTCCTCGGCGCTCCATTCGCCAAGCACATAGTCTACTTGATGTCCTTTTGAAAAGGCATTTCCGACGCCAAAACGCATACGGATGTATTGATCGTTACCGAGGATTTGCTGAATGTGTTTGAGGCCATTGTGTCCACCGTCGCTGCCGCGTTGACGAATGCGAATTTTACCAAACGGCAAAGCAAGATCATCGGTGATCACCATAAGTTGACCGACGTCGATTTTTTCATGTTGCATCCAATAACGAACGGCGTTGCCGCTGAGATTCATGTATGTGGATGGTTTGATCAACACGAATGTTTTGCCTTTGTGTTTGATTTCACAGACAGAGGCATATCGGTCGGTCGTAAAAAAAGAATTGGATGCCCCAGCAAGAGCATCCAATACCTTAAATCCAATATTGTGACGGGTTTCAGCGTATTCGCTACCAATATTTCCGAGTCCGGCTATGAGGTATT
>JBDKJN010000239.1:0-4273 GCA_039796595.1 Bacteroidota bacterium | reverse complement strand
ACGAAGGAGGAAGCTTTATTCGCGATAGCCACTATGATGATGTATTGTCGGTTGATGCGCACAACTCTACCGGTCAAGGTAGGCAATATGCTTCGTCTGACGATATCCATCAGGTGCTACTCCAGCAAGATAATCAGCTACCAATGGGTACGGTGACCAATGCCCTATTCGATGAGGTGGCATATACTAGTTTTGAAGGAACTTCTATAGGTTGGACGTTGGTAGATGATCAAATTGTGGAATCGTCTATTGAACACGAGGGGGTCAATTGGCCAATTGCACGAACAGGAAATAAGTCTTATCAACTCAATGATGTGGGGGTTTCGGCAAGTATTCCGCATGGTCAATTTATTTTGTCGATGTGGACCAAGGGTCCTGTTTCGGTTTCAGGGGTGAACGCAATTCTTAAGTTAAACGAAGGACCAGATGATTTAGGTTGGCATTATGTAGAGTATCTCTTAGGAAACCAGAGCAATTCGAGCATAGGAATTACCATTAGTGGCAACTCAATTATCGACGAATTGAGATTATACCCTTCTGATGCCTTGATTTCTACGGCATCTATCGATACCCGAGGCCGATTGGTTTCAACCTGCGACATCAATAACAATGTGTCCCGTGTTTTCTACAACGAGAAAGGATTGCCATATGCGAAGTACGATCATTGGAACGATATTGTCTTGCTTTCGGAAACGGAAATGCGCGATCTGAATGATTTGCAAGGACATGTTAAATCAACGGTCAAAATGGTTACTTCACGCGGCCTTGGGCTGAACGATATCATTGATCAAAATACTTCAAATGAAGATGTGGTGGTTTACAAATCATTCTTGGATGGATTGAATAGACCGCTGCAAAATGTCGCCTTAGATGTGAGTCCAGGCCATAAGGATGTCATTCAGTTTGGTCAATACGACAAATACGGCGAGGTCAGACGCCAATATCTGGCTTTCACCCACCCCAATGTCCTTCATGAATTCGTCGAGAATGCCACGGATAAGGTCCAAGACTTCTATTCTCAAACGGCCTATATTGGACATACGAGCGTGCCATTTTCGGAAACAGTTGTAGACAATACACCTCAAGGCAATTTGATTGAAGCGGGGCATGTAGGCGAAGAATTTCAATTGGGTACTGATCATACGACAACCATTGAAAAAAACTATAATACTGTTCTCGATGAAGTGTTGGATTGGCGCTATATCAATGGCAACATCAAAGGGGCTAGCGCTATGGTCTCTACCAATGTTCGACGCTATTGGCCAATAAATACGCTTAGCAAAGGAACTGTCACGGATCAGAATGGTAAAATGGTCACCGTGTTTTATGATCCTTCAGGGCGTGTTGTTCTCAAACGTTCGTACGTCCTAAGCTACCAAACCCCAGGTCTAAATCAGGGCTTGGCCTACACTACAGATCGCACTGCAGGCGGTGACGCGCCTGTTGGGCCAACGCCTAACGGCGAAAGTTTGCGTGCCGTGGATACGTATTATGTATATGATCCATTTGGGCGTTTAGTGTATGAATTACCGGCTGCCTTTTTGCAAGATATTATGACGTCTGGTCAAAGCGCAAATTTGAGCTTCATGGAATCTGCTTCTCCCAATTCATATCTGTTTAATCAATTGGCTTACGGTTATCATTATGATATGTACGGGCGCATTATCGAAAAAAAGTCACCCGAAGTGGCATGGGAAAGCTTCGTTTACAATAGAATTCATCAGGTAGTTTTGGCGCAAGACGCCAAACTCAAGGTAAGCAAGAAATGGAACTTTGTGCGCTATGACGCTCTTGGGCGTGTTGTCATGAATGGCGTGTTAACCGCAGACCAAGACAGAGAAGTATTACAGGCGCTTCAAAACGAATACGTCGGTCAAATGTGGGAAGATAAACTAAATACTCCCAATGATCCATTGGGATATACCACACTTACAGTTGATTATGATCCCAATGAAATCATCTACAACAATTACATTTACGATGAATATCTATGGTCAGATGCGTCTTTGACACCGACGCCTCAAGAGCAAATGGAAATCACAAAACGTTTGAGAGGCATTCGCACAGGAAAACGAACTAAATTACTATTAGATGGTGGTGACCCGATTGTTTACTTGAGATCCGTGCCTGTATATGATTATTTGGGTATGTTGGTTGAGACCATAGCTGAGTTGCCCGATGGTGGCAGTTATCGCGAGCAATACCAATACAATAGTCAACAACAAGTGGCTTTGGTATTGAGCCAAAACCGTTTGAATAGCAATTCGTCAACCATTTCACAACAGCATCGGTATACCTATGGACACATGGGGCGCTTAGAAAAGGTGTATCAATCCATTGCGGGCGATACGGAGGTCCAAACCATTTGGTATCAATACAATGAATTGGGGCAAGTTATTCGCAAACATTTGCACATAACTCCTGGACAAAACGTCGGAATGCAAATTGTTGATTTTCGTTATAATGCCCAAGGTTGGTTGACTAAAATCAACAATGCTGATTTGGGAGCTGATGATGACAACCTCGAAGATTTTGATGCCTTTGGTATGGAGTTGATCTATACCCAAAACGACATCGACAACCATCCCCATTATCAGAGCGCGAACAGCATTAAACCAATAGCCCAGTACAATGGCATGATGTCGGCTATTCAATGGAAAAGCAAATTGCCTGAACAAGCTCAAAACGAAGAACAAAAGCACTCTTATGTTTATCGGTATGATGACATGTACCAATTGACGGGTAGTTATTATGCCAAAGAGAATATCGACTTTGCCGAAGCAGGACAATTTAGCGCGCAACGCAATGCTTACACTGAAACTACGAACTACAATTTGCGCGGAGGCATTACCAAAATGAAGCGCTATACCCTAGGGGCTGATGGCACCACACCTGTGGTTATGGATGATCTCAAATACATATACGCGCCCAATAGTTATCGTATTGAAGGCATATCCGATGCCGCCAGTTTTCAAGCCGATTGGTCCACAGCACATTTCCGCCAGGGAGATGGTTCCAGTTATAGTTACGATGAGCTTGGAAATGCGATCTCTGACCCCAACAAAGAATTGCAATATCAGTACAATGCTCTCGGTCGCGTAGCACAAATCAATCGAACAGGAGAAACCGACGCAGTAAAATACATCTATGCTGCAGATGGAACGTTGCATCAAAAACAATGCGGTGCTAAAATCACCTATTATACGCCAACCATTGAATATCAGCAGGAAAATGGCAACGCCCCGATCATTGATCATGTCAACACGGCCGCTGGAATTGCCCGTCCAAACCCGCTTGCCCTGCCAGAATTGAAATTCTTCTACGATTATTATCTCATGGATCATTTGGGCAATCTGCGAGTAGTAGTGACAACTGAAGGAGCAACACAAACCACAGCGGAATGCACAATGGAAATGGCCACAGCTTATTTTGAAGAGGACTTTTTTGAACACGTCGACGATAGCCGCGTTCCTCGGCCATTGGATTTTCCGGATACGGAACATTCAAGTGATTATGTCAGCGCACTCAAACGTGACGGTATAGAGCAAGGACCAGGCAAAATCATCAAAGTGGCTTATAGCGATAAAGTGGAAGTATCTACCTACAGCTATTATCGCAGTGATGATGCAGGTCAGACAACGGGTCAAACATTAGCCCAAATCATGGCCGACATGTTGGTCAATATTGTTGCCGTAGGGGCAGATGTGATGCCAAGTGGTGAAATGGGTATTGGGCAATTTCTGGATCCTACTAGTCCTGGCTCCCAAGCGGTGAGCAATTTTATGTCAGAGGAACTATCCGACTATGACCCAACTGTCCCTCAGGCGTATTTGGTATACTTATTCTTCGATGACAAAATGTTGTTCGATCCGTCTGTTTCAGGAATGCTTAAAGTGACCGAGAGTGATGTGTTGGAAGAACACATGACTCAGACGCTGACCATGAAAACGGGTGGTTATTTTTATACCTATGTGACCAATAAGAGCACAAGGAAGGTCAATTTTGACAATCTTCGAATTGTGCATTTGCAGGGCCAGGTGCGAGCCCGTTACGACTATTATTCCTACGGTTTGATGTGGAACCAACCCGTGAACCCCTATGACCAAACCTATGGATTAAAAGAATGGCAGATGCAGGAGTGGGGGGATAAAGGCATTGAACTCTATCAATTTGAAGCACGGATGTATGATCCTGCCTTAGGCCGTTGGCATGCGCCCGACCCGTTGGAGCAATTCCATTCGCCTTATCTGGCCAATTTCAATAACCCCGCCAA
>JBDKJN010000238.1:0-4666 GCA_039796595.1 Bacteroidota bacterium | reverse complement strand
CATCCACGACGTGTTCAATGGTATACTCTGTACCGATAAAGTAAACAAAATAATTCCCGTTCAGGGCATTACTGAACCAGCTGGAACCATTGGAACCAATGATAACCTCTCCAATATTCACAGTAGACTCACCTCCATCAAAAATGTTATTCCCGTTTGGATCCACAAACACTTTTAATTCAATTTCATCTGAAGTATTTTCGAAATTTTCATACCACACTACAGTAGAATTCCAGGTTGTTAGCCCCAAAGCCAAATCAAGATCCTCGTCATTGTCGAAATCGGCAACTACGAAAGGATTAATATCTTCACTATTCGGCGTTTCCAAGATCACTTCACCAGTAGCTAAGTTTACAACAGGGTTGTAGTAAAAATTCCTGACCTGACACATCCAACTGCCTGCTGCAAAAAAAGGGTTTTCAAACATACTAACACCACAATATTCACCATCCAATTGCCATGCAATAGTTGGATTCATTAACGCACTCGCGACTAACCCAACTGCATCATCACTAACCCAAAAAACATCAAGTTCCCCATCTAAATTATAATCACCGAAGTGCGGATTACCAGGAATATCAGAACAAACTCCATACAGCAACCAAGATCCATCCGTCTGAAGTTCGTACAATGAGTATGTATCGAACACATACGCGGCGCATAGGATGGTATTGGGCGCCACTTTATGAATAGATCCATATTGGTCGGGGAGCGCTTCGGGAGAATATTCACTGAAACTTCCGTCGCCATTATTGACAAAAACGATAGGAAGTTCGTTACTGAAGGCGAAAAAATCGACCCATCCATCACCATTAAAATCAAAAAACGGATCTTTAGGATTGGATGTCAGATAATAAAAAGTACCAATAGCAATTTCCTCCGTTTGCCAACCTGATTCCGACCCGAAAGCTACCATTAAACTAGGCTCTATGAATTCGGGATCCTCGCTTGACCGTATAAAAAGAAAATCATCGAATCCATCATTGTTGAGATCAACAAATTCAGAAGACCAAAAAACGCCAGAACTCGAAAAGGTTTCGATATGAAGTCTAGTGACTACTCCATCGACAAATTCATCAAACCGGGTTAAAATTCCAGCATTATTGGTAAATGAATTGCGCTCTTCGAAATCATCAACAAAAACACTAAGCCCTTCCGCAACATAACAATCATGGATCCAATTCCCTGAGTCATGTACGAAGACTCCTAATTCCGTGTAGTCATAAGAATATACAGTTTCTGGATTAAAAAAGTCCATTTGTCCATCACCATTTTTATCAAAAAAAGTTTGAAATGCGCCAATAGCAACTGGTAACCCAATTTCAATTACGGAAAAGAGGCCATTGTCATTGTAACCTACATGAGCGTCTCCATTCGAGTCATAAAAAAATATATCAATATCTCCATCCCCTTCGATATCTGTGAACAAAGTACCGAAAGTGATGTCAGGAAAAATCTGATTAAATACAAAATCGCCCATGCCGTTGCTACTAAAGTATCCAGACCCCGAATACTCAGGATAGTAAGAGTCCAATAAATTATCTCCGTTGAAATCGTACATGGCGCCGCCAGAAGGAATCTGTTGTGTCGCGTCAACATCTAAAACAAACTCGCCCGTGCCATTGTTCTGCAATCCAACGTAATCAAGATTTGCATCCAGCCCAATTAAATCGACATGTCCATCTAAGTTAAAGTCAATAGCCTCTCCTTGAACTTCGAAAGGTAAGACAACGATAGAATTGAAGATCCAAGGGGAATTGGTTCCTGCTATGTAACAAAAATCACCTTGGAGATCAGAACATACATCCAAGAATCCATCACCATTGAAGTCCTCAATACTAATTCCTTTCATAAAAACCGGCCCATAAACCCCAGTGTTTTCTCGATCGTCTTCATATTTCAGTTCAAGGCCTTGACCCACTAAATTTTTATATAACGCTATACCCTCATTTCCAACCAATACAATATCGATGAATCCATCCTCATCAAAATCATGGGTGAAAATCTCTGTAAGGTAGTTCCATACCCAATCATGAATCACTAAAGTTTCCAATTGATCATATCTACCATCAACGGATTGTCTATTGATCTGGATAATACTTTTCTTTGAAGGTGATACCTGTGTTTGGACTTTTAAGATATCGGTTAATCCATCGTTGTCAAAATCTACAAACTGATAACTCGGGTAAGCCTCATTGCCCAATAGCAACTTTGGATCGTCGAATTGACCCAATGAGGAGAGAGCAAAAATTGAGAAAATGAGAGTGAAGGTGTAGCGCATGTTTTCAAAAGGTAAAGTTCGTAGATAAATATACACTAATTGCCTAAAATCCCCTAAAAAGTAAATGAAATAAATGGCACGTCAAAACCCTACCACTGTTCGAAACCTGTGAATAACCCACCTAGGTATTGCCAAACCCTTAACCGATCTTTGCGCTATGTCAGAGCAATTCATCGTTTCGGCCAGAAAATACCGTCCTGATTCATGGGATACCGTGATTGGGCAGAAACACATTACCACGACCCTGCAAAGTGCCATTGCGAATCAGCAAATTGCACAAGCCTATTTGTTTACCGGACCGCGTGGTGTGGGTAAAACAACGTGTGCCCGTATTTTTTCGAAGGCGGTGAATGGCCAGTTGGGCAAAGAGATGGACGAATTGCAGTTCAACATTTTTGAGCTCGATGCCGCAAGCAACAATAGTGTGGATGATATCCGCAATATCGTGGACACAGTCCGCATCCCTCCCCAAACCGGTAAATACAAGGTGTATATCATTGACGAGGTGCACATGCTCTCGTCAAGTGCGTTCAATGCTTTTCTGAAAACCTTGGAAGAGCCACCAGCTCACGCGATATTCATTCTGGCAACGACAGAAAAACACAAGATTCTACCTACGATCCTGAGTCGCTGCCAAATCTTTGATTTTAACCGCATCAAAGTAAAAGATATCTCTGAACACCTTCAAAATATCGCACAAAAAGAAGGGGTAACAGGAACACCTGAAGTGTTTCATGTCATTGGAGAAAAGGCAGATGGCGCCATGCGCGATGCATTATCGATTTTTGACCAAGTCGTAGCATTCTGTGGTCGTACGTTGAGTTACAATGCGGTAATAGAAAACCTCAATGTACTTGACTACGATTATTACTTTCAACTGACCAAGCACATTCTTGCTGAAGATATCCCTGCCTGTTTACACCTATTCAATGAGGTGTTGAACAAAGGTTTCGACGGCCATCATTTCATCAACGGTCTGGCCAGCCACATGCGTAATCTTTTGGTATCACGCGACCCGGAAACCATACAGTTGTTAGAAGTTGCTGAGTCTGCAGGTCAGAAA
The DNA here is from genome assembly GCA_039796595.1 of Bacteroidota bacterium. Lineage (GTDB taxonomy): Bacteria > Bacteroidota > Bacteroidia > Flavobacteriales_D > Sanyastnellaceae > CANHSF01. The sequence continues at coordinate 1,322 of JBDKJN010000238.1, read as the reverse complement.
TACAAAGAGCAAGCAGCTCAATGTGATCTTCGTATGCTGATCAAGGCCATGGACATCATCAATGAGTGCGACATCCATTATCGCACAAGTAAACATCAACGATTATTGGTTGAATTGACATTGATGAAAATTGCAAGCATTCCCTACAACGAAAAGGAAGGCGAAAAAAAAAAATTCAGACTGAAGCCGTTTCGTAGTCAGGCAGCAATGCCTCCCGCACGTCCCGCAGTTTCAAGCCCATCATCAGCTCCATCAGCCAACACTTCCAACCAAGTTGTTGCGGCTGCTCCAATTGCAGCACCAAGCCCTTCGAAACAGGTAGAATCTCAAACTACAGTTACAACAGGATTGTTTGGCAACCAAGATCTTCTCAAGAAAGCAGGTTTGATCAAGTCCATGAAAACGGAATCGATCGCAACCAAAAAAGTAGAGGAACAAAAACAAGCGGAAGAAACTTTAGAGGTAGCTACGCGCCAATATACCCTCGACGAAATTCGCCATGCTTGGGCACAATTCACCACAGAAAAATTGGGGCATAATATGCAAATTCAAACTGCCTTTAAAGTAGCAGAATTGGAATTGCCCTCCAATGATTTGTTGCGGGTTTGCATGCCGAGTGAAACACAGAGTATGTATTTCAATGATCAACGTGGAGCGCTAGGCGAATACCTTCGGAACAACTTTGATATTCGCGGTATTAAATTCGAATTACACATTCTCAAACCCAATGAGATCAAATCGACATTTAAAACCGAAAAACAGAACTACGAAGAGTTGGTAGCAAAGAATCCCGCAATTGACGTGCTTCGCCAAAAACTCGGTCTACAAATTGATTTCTGATGGACAAACAGTTTTTCAATCTTCGACTTCATTGGATTGTTGCTCTCATAGCCACTCTGGGAGTTGCGATAGCCTTCCTCTTTCAGCTGTACCATTTTTCATATTCACTTTGGATTTTTCAAGCCTGCGTGATCACCCTCTTCGTTCAATTTGTATGGTCGGGCGCCTATTCTATCGCTTCGATGCTCAGTGGTAATCGTCCTTATTTTTTTTCATTGATCAAACTGAGCATATATACCTTGGCCATCATCTCCGTGGGAATCCTTTATTTTTTCAAATAATTGCATTCCCGATTTGAATTATTATCTGACCACAACAATTGGAGTTTCAACCCTTCGACCATCACTTGTACAACGCACGATGTAACAACCAGGCGATAAAGTTTGTGCGTCAATCGGATGGTTCGAATACAACTGTTTCAGAACACATCGCCCAGTTTGATCAAATACTTCAATTATAGATATTGATGTCAAAAAAGTTTG
>JBDKJN010000237.1:0-4474 GCA_039796595.1 Bacteroidota bacterium | reverse complement strand
CCACTATCGTTTTCCATTCGGATTCAAGCGCCATTTGTTTGTTGGTTGCGTACCATTTGTGCAAATCCACCTTCCATACATCGGTAGGGACTCCATTGGCCTTAGCGTTTTGAATCAATTGAATTGCCTCAGCAGGTCGCGGGCCCCAGTGCGTAATGTATTCACCTTTGGCGTTAAATAAAATCGCAATTGGAATGGCCTTCGCTTGATTGGTCAAATAAAGGTTCATCCATTCTTCATTCTCATCGCGCAGAACAACACTGAATTTCCAGTCTTTGCCCAGAACAGCAATACTGTGCAAAGCCGGAATAATCTGAGCAGCGTCACCACACCAACCCTCAGCTATCACAACCATATGAAAACCTGAAGGAGCATTTTGCATGGTGTTTTTCATGTTATCGGTTGGTGTATAATGTTTATCCAAACGATTCATGCGTTGTTCATTGAGCAACGAGTATTGCAAGAGTGCTTCCGTTTGCTCTGGTCCGGTCACCTTATTTTCAGCCAGCAATTCCCGAACGAGCGATCGGTATTGATCATAAGACAGGAAATTTTGTTGGTCATTCTTATAACAAGCATTGCGCTGTTCAATCAAATTTTCGGTTAACGTATCCATTGTGCGAATTTGGCCGCGAAATTACGACCGAAAAGTGCGTTGACCTCGAATAAGGTCCAATCATTCTTTGAGTCTTATCTTATGTTCCAATCCATCTATAAGCCTATAAACGCAGGGTGATTTTTGCTCTAACAAAACGGAGCACACTCTATCTTTCCATCGCATCGCTAGCCACCATACTTGATCGTTCTATTCGAAATCAAGATTTGCCTTGAATGCATGATAATTCAACATCGAGGATATGATCATTCTTGTTCTCCCAACACAAAAATTTTTTGTTCAGAATTAGGAACAAACATCAGTAGCTTGCATCCAAAAGCTCTGGATATGGAATTGAAGACCAATTTGCGTAAAATGCGAACCCATTTGGATAATGATGGCATTGCCCAATATTTATTGCCCTTGTATGACGTCTTGGATTATTCGCACAACGTTTCGGTCAATAGTTGGATAGGTAAAAACATCACCATCACTTATCGCGGCCAGATTCACTGTGTTGAGACAGGCAAACTGATTAAAAAAACCTTTGGAGAGGGTTTGAGTTATGATGCTTTTTTAAGATCTCCCTTGGCATCTCCAAGTATCATTCGCCCCGAACTTAGTCGTATCCATGAAGGTATTGCCTTGCGCGATGAGGCTTGGGAACGCGAGCACCATTTGGTTCCACATTATGTGTATTTGAGCAAGACCAGTCACATCAAAGTTGGAGTAACACGCGTTGGCAACGTACCATCGCGTTGGATTGATCAAGGAGCTACTGAGGCCATTGTACTGGCAGAAACACCCTATAGACAACTTGCCGGCTTGATTGAAGTTGCCTTAAAAGACACCCTATCCGACAAAACATCGTGGCAAGCGATGCTCAAAAACACCATTGCCGAGGATGTTTCATTGCTTCAAAAAAAGCACGAAATTGCAGATGTACTCCCGCAAGAATTGCAAGATTATATCTCGGATGATGATAAGGTGCATCATATTCAATTCCCCGTCGAAGAATATCCCGTTAAAGTCAAAAGCGTAAAACTGGATGATTTGACGGAATATACCAATCGCTTGGTCGGCATTAAAGGTCAATACCTCATTTTCGAGCAAGGTCACGTTCTCAATATCCGCTCCCACGCGGGTTATCAGGTACATTTCACCCTATCAGATTGATCATTTTCGCATTAATAAAGAATGCATCTTTTGAAACTTAGAATATATCTGCATGAAAAAGTTGCAGGATTTCAAAATCGGTCTATATTTGTCATATCAGAGTGAATTCAACATCTTCGTTTCCGTGTTTATGTTCACTGCAATTATGTTTGTTGGTTTGTCAACTCTGATATTTAAAGTTAATTAAACAAACATTTTTTTTTAGAATGAACATTTTTGTATCAGGCTTGAACTACAGCATTTCAAGCGAAGAGTTGACAGAGGTTTTCGCTGCTTTCGGCGAAGTAGCTTCAGCTAAAGTTATCATGGACAAAGCTACAGGTCGCTCACGTGGCTTCGGTTTTGTTGAAATGCCTCAAGACGACGAAGGTCGCAACGCAATTTCACAATTGGATCAAAGCGACGTAAAAGGTCGTAAGATCAGCGTTAAAGAAGCTGAAGAGCGCGCTCCTCGTACGTTCAACAACGATCGTCCACGCAACAACAATTTCCAACGTCGTGAAGGTGGTTTCAAACCACGTTTCAACCGTGACGGTGGCAACCGCGGTGGCGGTGGTGGATACCAAAGAGATGAGTACTAGGATTCTGTCCTAAAACCATACGAAAAAGGCCGCTTTGCGGCCTTTTTTCATTTCCTGTAATAAATTGAAATCAGTGCAATGGAGTAAAATCATTTTGCTGGACTCCTCTACTTCTACTCTTGTAGATGCTCCAACCAAACCCAAGTGACCCAACGATCATAGTTGGCCAATCCATCATTCATACCCATGGCTTGTAAATAGACCGCATTGGATTTTGCACCAAAATCTGCAAGCTGGCCACTGTACTTCGCATAATTGGCCTTCACCAATTGATGACGCTCTGCTAATGTTTGCGAACATAACTCATCCGATTTTTTAAATGCTTCGGGATCCATTTGGAGCAGAATGCGTCGCAGTGTACACCACAATTCATATTGACCAATCCAACGGCATACTTGATCTGAATTCGAATTCATCTTAGTCGTTAAGGCTTTGTACGCATGGTAATCCGCCTCCCCTTCCTGAGCAATACCATAACCGTGTGACATCTCATGTGCGCGGACAAAAGGCAAGACTTCAGCAGGTAAGGTCACACTCAAATGTCCTTCCATACACCAGGGCAGATAAATGCCACTCACTCCTAAATACCTCGAAAGCCCTCCTTCATGCCATGCCCTCGCTCGCACTCTGCCGGTTGTAGGCCAGTTGCGCTCTTCTAAAAAATTTTCTAACCGTTCACGTATTTCAAATTCTTCAACAACTGGTTCTTTAGCGATCATATTGGTTTCAAGGTCGGCTTGCACCTCCATGAGCCATTGATACATTTCTTCGTTTGTCCAATGATATTGCGCTTCCGGACACGCGGGTGGCATAAAATAAAGAAAGCCCCATAGCCAAAAGAATGCGTTGAAAATCCAAAGGATCACTTTCACCAAACCCATCAAAGACCTGCTCTTTCTTTTCCATGTCCGATAAACCAACCAAAATCCAAGCATGAGAAGCCACACGCCTGAAGGAATAGGTAACAAACCAAAGGTGTAATCATACAACACCCGCCATACCTGAAACAATGATCGCAGAAAAAGCCATTCCACCCCATTCGGCCAAATAATGAATAACATCATCATTGATAATGTAGCGATGCTCAACAAAAAAGCGTAGCGCAAACCCTTATCCATGGGCAGAAATTTTGCTAGATATGTTGATGTTCGCATTCCCAATACTCCAGGTAAAAGGACGAAAATACTGCAAGGACTGATATAGTGGAGGGTATTCAATGCTCGAAACTGTACCGGTTTTGAACAGAACATAAGTGTTAATGTTAATCTTAATCAAGCATCCGACAGCCAACTAATATTAATTTTGCTTTACAACTTTACCACCATGAAAAAACTCTACTATGCTTATTTGAGCTTAGGCCTTTTTGCAATTTACATCTTCATGACTTCTTCAAGTCTCGGTCGAGCGACAGATGACAATGTTGGAAACACTGGTGCACCGGGCGAAAGCACATTGTGTAGCAATTGCCATAACAATGGTGCTTATGGAAATGTGACTGTAAGCATTCAAATCTTTGAGATGGGAACAACCAACCCAGTTAGCTTTTATATACCCAACACAGTGTACGATGGACGAGTTACAGTAACAGGCAGTATGGGATCTCCCCTTGGCTATGGTTTTCAGTTGACCACCATGCTCAATGGAAACACGCCGTATGCTGCGTATTCTAACTGGGCTTCGAATGTGAAATTAAAAGCGATTACCTCTGGAGCGCAGGCGGGAAGAACCTATTTGGAACAAAATGGAGTAACGAACAATAATCAATTCAATTTCCAGTGGACGGCACCAACCTCAGGTAACATTTCTTTTTTTGCTTCCGGAGTGGCGTGCAATGCAAACGGAGGAACATCTGGTGATCGATCCAGCAATTCGAGCTTAAATTTATCCATGGCGCCGTCTTTAAGTGTCACCTCACAAGTAACTCCAGTGTCTTGCTTCAATGGCAGTGATGGCTCTATCCAAGTTACGGTCAATAGTGGCGTGGAACCCTACACCTATGAATGGTCTGACGGATCAAATGCTTCCAGTTTTAATAATCTTCCGGCTGGAAATTATTCCGTAACCGTAACTGACGGTCTTGGCCAAACCTACGAAGAGAGCTTTACTTTAAACAATCCAACGC
>JBDKJN010000236.1:0-6475 GCA_039796595.1 Bacteroidota bacterium | reverse complement strand
ACAACTGGCGTCACTACCATCGTTGACCTGCACACTAGAGCAATTGTAGCCCATATCAGTCAAGTTAAAAATCGAATTGACCGTATATCCCTCACTTCGGTAGGAACAGGTATTAATTAGGACATTTGAGAAGCCATCCCAATCTAGTGTTTGATCAAAATTGTGGGTATTCCAACCAACTTCAGGTATGAAAGAATATTCAGTCACCGCATTTGTAAAACCATTCGATGCGAACCTGTTTTTCTCACTGCAGAATACAATGAGATAAGAACCTGGTTCCATGATATAATGTGGAAATACCCATTCGGTAGGTTGATCATCGGCATCTGACAACGCATATCCAAAAAGATCTACACTCTCTGTACCAGCATTATACAACTCAATCCAATCGCTATTCTCGTTATCTTCATCGAGTTGGGACTGATAATTGCGATGGCAACCTTCGTTGATCACAATCTGAGCATATTGAGATGTAGGATACAGAAAAACAAGCGCCATTATGGCGATCAGCAATTGGTGTGGTTTCATGATTTCAAAAGTATTGGAATACGAGATAAACATTTTGAAGTTTCTCTCTGCGACTTCATCTTTCTAGAACAAAACTGTTGCATTCATGGAAGCCTAGCTATAATTACTCCTTCACCCGAACTACACATGTTCAAGCCATTCCATGCGAAAACCAAGTTTAAGAACCAACTGAAATGAAATGCTACATCATTGAGAATCCTAATCCCACAACACAGTTAACTAGGATAGTCTAAAGGCCTGTTCATATTTTTCAGAGAAAACCTCAAAAAAAATTATTTAGAACCATTTTAATTAAGATATTTGCGGCATGGCTCGTATCATCATCGCCGACAATAATCAACTCATCCGCACTGGACTCACAGCTTTGTTGAGTTCATACGCCGATTTCGAGTTATTGGGCGAAGCGAGCTCAGAGCAGCAACTGTTGGAAATGGTCCAAAACTTTGATACCGACGTCGTACTCATCGACTTCGCTGCACGCAATTTTTCAGTAGATACAGTCCAGCGCATTACACGCAGTTTTCCTCGGATTCGTATGGTTGCGATTACCGGTGAGCAGACTGGAATTACCATAGTGAATGCACTACGTGCGGGTGTTTGTAGTTACATCAAAAAGGATTGCGACATCAACGAAATTGTGGAAAGCATCCGTGAAACCAGTTCTGGCGGTCGGTTTTTCTGTGGCCAAATCCTGGAAACATTGCGCAAGGAGAATATCGATGTCAATGACATGGATATCAAGGAGTTCAGTTGCGAATCGGTAAATATATCGGAGCGTGAATTGGAAATCATCACACTCATCGCCGAAGGCTATACGAATGTCGAAATCGCTGAAAAGCTCTTTTTATCACCACATACGGTGAATACCCATCGCAAAAACATTCTTCAAAAATTGGGCGTCAATAACACGGCTGCAATCGTGATGTATGCGGTTAAAACCAATTTGGTAAGTCCGAATAAGTTTTTGTTTGCGCCAGTAAGCTAAAGGTATTTTCTCGGCCTTCACTATCGACTCCTACTCATGATCTCTAACCTTCAGGTCACGCTTCTCTTCTATGACACTATCGGGTGCCTGATTCGTTTCTTGAGAGAGCAACAACATCATATCGGGTTGACCTGCATCGACCCAGGCGGTATACCAGAAACTGCCAATGCTCACAACTGCGCTGCGCATGCGTCTTTCCACTTGTCCATCGAGCATTTGGCTGTACGCCTGACTGTACCCTTCGCTGTACACACGCAACGTTGCATTGCCTCGTGTTTCGTAGCTGTACTTCTGATCTTCCAAATATCCCGAATTGAGATCACGCTCAAAATGTAATACACTATCAACAGCAGCAAAACTCTCTTCGATACGATCCCAGATGTAATTGATCGGCGATTCTATGTAGCCGCATTGTCCGACAAAAAAATCGTAATTACCATGGAATAACTCTGGCAAACGACTCTCCCAGAAACCATGTATTCCTCGTTGACCTGTTTGTTGACCATTATAATTACTCGTCGTGTGCAAAGGCACATGTGCATCACCAATATAATGGCCTATCTCAGCTGAAAAGCGTAAAATCTTCTTGATGTCCTTATTTCGAAATGCAGTTGTCAATTTGCTCTGTACCAAACTAACATTCCAAGGCACAATACCGTGTTCACGCAAACTATCTTCCCCGAATTTGGTTACCGCATCGTTCCAATAACGCGGCACATTGTCAAACGGATTGGGATGCAAGCTATCGATATAATGATCCATATCGATATAATGGCACTCCGCCTCACCCACTACGCCATAACGTCGCTTGTCAGGATCCACAGAGTGTTCGATCAAATAATCCAAATTGTGTTTGTAGAATCCAAACAACTCTGGAGGCAGCGTATAAACCGCTAGCTCATTGATTTTTTTATGTCCAAAAAAACCCCAGCTCGGATGATTGCACACATGCGATTGTGGTTCCGAAGCCGCCAACGACAAGAGGGCCACAACACCGAAAAACACGATATGTAATCGCTTTTTCATCATCTTTCAAGTGCCACTTCTGTATGCGCCGGTGTGTAAGCATAATCCAACTTTACCAATTCGCCATCCTTTAAAATAGGAATGCAAGGAACCGTATTCAAGGTCAAACAATACTTCACATCGCGCTGGATGTTTAATTTGATCAATCGACGGCGATGTGAAGATGCCCGCAAAAAACTCCACAAGTGCTCACGAGCAGAACGATAGATAAACTTCGCGGCTACGGTGCTGTCTTCATCACTGCGGAACTTTCTTGTTTCAAGCAACATATCCGCTATAGCGCCGCCACAAATGGTATCTTCTAAGTTGACTTTATTCTTCCAGCCACTGGCAAGAATCAGAACATTCTTATTTTGTTCAGACAGCCATTGACAAAGAATGTCAAGATTATTCAAACACCCGATCACTATGGTCTTGTTCTCCTTTGCAATATTGATCGCTTGTGTGCCATTGGTCGTGGTTAATACCAAAGTCTTGCCAACAAAATCAGGATTCATGTAAGCGTAAGGTGAATTGCCAAAATCAAAACCCTCGACTATTTGTCCATCACGTTCGGCTCCGACGATAAAGCCTTTGGATTTGTATTCCAAAGCCTCTTCCACCGTAGCTATAGGAATTATACTTTTCACTCCACAATGCAACGCAGTCGTGATAGCGCTTGTTGCGCGCAATACATCGATCACAACAACTATCTCAAATTGTTCTTGATACAAATGGTATTGTCCCGGTGTATAACACACCTCAACTAATTTTCTATTGGCTATTGTCGTCGTCAAATGCTATCCAGTTTTTTATTTTACGCTTCTTTGTAAAAAGGCAAGCCACAAACTTGTGCGCGCAAAGCTTTTCCACGGATTGAAATGAAAATCTCAGATCCAGGAGCAGCTAAGGCGGTCGGAACATAAGCCAGCCCGATTGGTTTGCCCAAACTTGGACTCTGCGTACCACTTGTCACAACACCAATCACTTGGTTATTGGCATCTACCACATCATAACCATGACGGGGAATTCCCTTGTCAAGCAATTCAAAAGCAGCCAATTTGCGTGTCGTGCCATTCTCCTTTTGTGCTTTTAGCACATCCTTATCAATAAAATCCTTGCTGAATTTTGTAATCCATCCCAAACCTGCTTCAATGGGTGAAGTGGTATCGTCGATATCATTGCCATACAAACAGAAACCCATCTCAAGTCGCAGTGTATCGCGTGCACCCAACCCGATTGGTTGAATGCCAAATGGAGCACCCGCTTGCATCACCGCATTCCAAACGGTTTCTGCCACTTCATTTGGAAAATAAATTTCGCAACCTCCCGCACCGGTATAACCAGTGGTAGAAACAATGACATTTTCAACTCCGGCAAAGGTGCCGCGTTTGAATGTGTAATATTCCATGCCAACCAATTCCATTGACGTCAAACTTTGCATCGCCTCTAAAGCTTTTGGCCCCTGAACAGCCAATAGCGACATACCATCTGAAACATTTTCCATTTGGGCATCAAATGAATTGTTAGCTTTGATCCAATCCCAATCCTTATCGATATTGCTAGCGTTCACGACTAAAAAATACTCTTGTTCGCTGATGCGATACACCAACAAATCGTCAACGATTCCGCCTTTGCCATTCGGAAGGCAAGAATACTGCACCTTGCCATCCCACAATTTAGCAACATCATTGCTTGTAACACGTTGTAACAAATCCAATGCTTGCGGGCCGCGCACATAAAACTCACCCATATGGCTCACATCAAATACACCAACCGATTTCCGCACAGTATGATGCTCTTCAATCAAACCGGCATATTGAACCGGCATATTGTAGCCTGCAAAAGGGACCATTTTAGCGCCCAATTTTTCATGAACATGGGTAAGCGCGGTATTCTTTAAGGTGATAGTTGTATCCATGGATTTCTTCTTGTTATAGATCTTTTGATTTGGCTACCAAAATACAATAAAACGATCGTTCTATACAGTCAACGCCATCAAAATTAACCACAGGTATTGCGTTCAATCACAGGGCTACGACTTGTCCAGTTTTGTCAATTGATCGAACACTTCAACATAGGCTTTTTCCCAACTTGCTTTGCTATAGTAAGTTGTCACTGTCTTGCGAGCCTGTTCTCCCAATCGTCTGCGCAATTCGCCATCTTCAATCAATAAGCTCAAAGCGGCAGTCCAATCTTCCATTTGGGAGGCCAAAAGACCATTTACACCATGTTGAATAATCGTTTTATTGACGCCGACAGGTGAAAGGACGGGCGGAATGCCTAACGCCATGTATTGTAGTCCCTTTAAACCGCATTTGCCCTGCGTCCATTCGTCATCGGGCAGCGGCATAATGCCAATATCGACTTCACATAAATCTTGTGCTTCGGTTGCCGCATACCACTTCTGACCCTGGATATCAAGTTCGCGGTCAATAAATTGCTCGTCACCGATGACTACAAAACGCACTTTATTCCCATACTTTTTTTTAATCTCCAGTAACGAAGGTCTCGCCCAAACAAAATGTTTGATAGTTGTGATACTGCCCGTCCATCCAATGACAATTTGATCCTTATTCGGTGCCGATCGATTCACTTGATATTGATCCATATCGATAGTCGTTGGGATCACCATAACATTGGAATTGAATTGACTTGCGTATTTGGCCAAATAAGCGTTTCCAGCTAAAATAATTCGACTATGCTGCAATGTATAATTGATCTTTTCCGGTCGTTTGAGCCATCCAAACATACGATTAGCCGCACTCGTGTCGTTTTTCCAAATTGCATCGTCAAAATCAAATACAATAGGCTTACCTGACCCAACCCATTTCTTTTCAAAGTACAAACTTCCGGTCAGCACACAATTGCGAAAAATGAATATGATATCATAATCACTGCGCTTTTTCCAATCGCACCAGCGCACCCAAAAGCTTTTGGCCACGATAAAGGCCTTGCGCAAATAATTCCCTGGTCGGTAAAAAATCCGATCATCCTCAGCATTTAGTACATAACTTAAAGTGCATTGAAAACCGTGACGCTGTAGCACATCAAAGTATTGTTCAAAGCGGTACCGTTGCCCTGGAGAGCGGTCTGGGCGATGATCAGCAATGAACAAAATGCGCTTCATACTACGCCAATCTTTATAGCTTAAGGCTTTAACGCTAACTTTTCCTCCACATACTCAAGAACCTTCGCCATAAGGTGCACTCGATCTTTGCCTCGAACGTTATGGGCATGTCCGGGATACGCAAAAAAATCAACCTGTGTCTTACTTTTTATGCACGCTTCCATGAACCGCATATTGTGTTGCATTACAACCACATCATCATCAGTTCCGTGAATCATTAAAAGATCACCTTTCAAATTGGCGGTGTGTTTGGTCAAATTCGACAAGGAATATCCATCCGGGTTTTCCGCTGGGGTATCCATATAACGTTCACCATACATGATTTCATACAATGCCCAATCGATCACCGGACCGCCCGCTACGCCTACTTTGAATGCTTCCGGAGAACGCAACATCAAAGACGTAGTCATGAATCCCCCAAAACTCCAACCATGCACCGCCATACGATCATCATCCACCCACGTCTGATCTTTCAACCACTCAACGCCTTTCATTTGGTCACGCATCTCAATGGATCCCAATTGACGATGAATACTCTGCTCCCATTTCTTGCCGCGATGTGCCGAACCGTGGTTGTCTAGTGTGAAGATGATATACCCTTTTTCTGCGAAATAATTCATCCACAGCGATGCTCCACCCAAAAAGCTATTGGTCACCATTTGAGCATGCGGGCCTCCGTAGAGGTACACCAAAACAGGATACTTTTTATTCGGGTCAAAATTCGAAGGTTTGATCACACGACACCACAAATCACTACCGTCTTCAGAACGAAGAGTGAACAATTCTGTAGTGCCAATCATTCGATCTTTATACGGATTTGGCGCGTT
>JBDKJN010000235.1:0-4667 GCA_039796595.1 Bacteroidota bacterium | reverse complement strand
ATTAAGGAAATTGCTATTGAAGAATTGGTCATGGCGATGAAACAAAATGCTTTGTCTATTTTTGGCGCCAAATTTTCTGATTATGATGGATCTTAGTTGGCTTAGTCGAACGGAATTGTTGGTAGGGCGCGAAGCGCTTGAACGATTATCAGAACGTCACGTCATGGTCATTGGCCTCGGTGGTGTTGGCTCCTTTGCGGCGGAGTTCATTGCACGCAGCGGAGTGGGAAAAATGACTATTGTAGACGGTGACGTGGTGGATCCCACCAACAGAAATCGTCAGCTCGTAGCATTGGCCACCAATCACGGTGTATCCAAAGCAGAAATCATGGCTGAGCGCATTCGTCAAATCAATCCTGAAATTGATTTACATGTCGTATCTGAATTTATACAGCCTGACATGGTAGAGGCACTGTTAAGGGTGAAACCCGACTATTTGATTGAAGCTATCGATAGCATTACTCCTAAACTGACGGTGATCTCAACAGCGGTGCAAAATAACCTGTCTTTTGTGAGCAGCATGGGCGCCGGTGGACGAATTGATCCCACCAAACTCCGTGTCGCTGACATCGCCGATACCTACGGATGCCCATTTGCTCAACAGGTGCGCAAACAACTCAAGAATGAATTTGGCATTCAGACCGGCTTTAAGGCAGTGTTCTCGACAGAAGAAGCTGATCGCGACAGCGTGATTCATACAGATGGCAGCAAATTCAAAAAGAGTGCATACGGAACAATCTCTTATTTGCCTGCTGTTTTCGGCGCCACCACAGCCTCTGTTGCTATTCGCGATCTGATTGGATTGCCGCTCAACATGTACACCTCGTCTCGAAAGAAGAAGAAAGCGGAATAAGCCTCAAAGCAGCTTGGATCTCGTTCTACTTTTTTCCATCCAACTCAAACGCATCCTCATTCAATGTAAGTGAATTCGTACAAAAACTCGCTTGTTAAGACGCCATCGGTGCTATAAGTCTTACGGATAAGTTGACCATACCGATCGTATGCGTAATCGGTCACCAAAATGGTTGTTTTCGGCGGGCCGTAAAATTTAGCGTTTTTGGAAAACCACACCGAAATTTCAGTGGACATCGGGAATTCACTGATGATGGTAGATCGCACCAATTGATCTTTTAGATAGGCATACGACGTAGTCATTTGGAGACTATCGATGGAAGCGATACGCTCTTTCAATCGTCCCTTGCGGTCATAAGAAAAGGAATACTTGCGAATGGCGCCTTTCTCGAAATTATGCCGCTCGGTGGCTTCCATCAAACGAGGACCGTCATAGGTAAAGCATTTTTCTTGATCAAATGTCCATTGATTGGCGAAATTTATATTGCAGACCATCCTACTGAGCTTATTGTTTTTATCATACGAGAATTCGCAAAGCACAAGCTTTTGAGTGGTATCGCCTCTGAATTTATAGGCCGAAGTCAATAGCGAATCAGCAAACACATATGCATACTCGAGCCGATCATCCGTTTGACACATATGACACTCGTAGACTCGTCGGTTTTGATCGTCGTAGCGAAACAAATGCGCATTATAGATCACAAAAGAACTGTCCGTCGCCATGCCATCGATGGCTTCGATTTCTTGATGCCTCTGATTGAACTCGCGCTGTGTCACCATTCTTACCGGTTTTTTGTCCGCTCTTGCGTTATAGTAAGTTGTCGATTGTTGATCGCCCTCGTAGGTGGTATAATAATGAATTGAATGTTTGTTTCTTTCGAAATCAATGTATTCAATGCGCCGCTCGTGTTCATCAAAAACTTCGATATGCAAGGTGTCGGTCGTGAATGAACCACTATTACCATAATACAGCCTTTGCAATGCAATGACCATTTTGGTTTTTTTCGGCTTCAACAAATACGGCTCCTGATCCACTTTTGGCAATACATCAAAAAGCCCTGGAATTTGTCCTAAAACGAAGACTGGCGATATTATCGCCAGTCCCAAAATAATACTATTTAATTTATTTTTTCTGCCCATCGCGTCTTTCTTCAGCGTCTTTCAACTTCTCCCTGAGTTTATTCAACTCCGCTTCTCTTCTGTCAATTTCTTCTTTTGATGTATCAGGCTTTTTGCGAACACGTGCCAGCGCAGTTTCTTTCATGCTGATATCCGTTTTCAAACCCGCAATTTCAAGATTCAGTTTGGCCTGGTCAATGGCTTCATCCGATTTACGATTGCCACCCTCTGCTTTTTGTTCTGACTTGACACTCTTCTTCTCTTCTTTTAACTGAGTTTCTAATTCCTTACGCGACTCCTTCAAATCGTCTTCCCGCGATTTGTAGCTCTTCTCACGATCGTCATAACCCTTTGCCTCAGCAGCTGTTAATGGTGCTTTTTGTTTTTTCTGATTGCGCTCCAAAGCTAAAGTCTTGCGTTCACGTTTCAATTTCATCTCTTCCAGCTCAAACTCCATGACCTTGATTTGACGCTCATCTGCGGCGGCTGCTTTCAACTTCTTTATCTCTGCACCTTGCTTTTCGATTTTTCGATCCAGGCTGGCAATATCACTTTTTAGACTTTGTTCTTGCACCAAAAGTGTTTCTTTTGAAACAGAAACATTGCTATCGCCATCTTCATCCCCCTCTTCTGTCGTGGTTTCAAAGCCGTGGTCCGATTCTTCGGTTTTGGACTCTTCCTTGTTAGCTTGAGGTTTTGTCTCCGATTTTTGGGAATTTGATTTCACTCCGCAATCGAGGTCCGTCAAGCCCCAGGCAGCCGCCATCATGCTTTCGGGAAAACCCGAATCCTCCGCCATTTGTTTTACCAATTCCTCCATTTTGATGTGGGCAAAACCTTTGTCGTCCAATTTCACATATCCCTGAATATCAAATTTCTTCTCACCATTGGCCGTCTTTTTGTAGCCAAAGACATCCACCTCATTCACAACGCTAGAGTTGCTTATCGAGACGTCACCGTTGTCATTCGTCACACCCTTGCCGATGGTTACACCACCCGCTTTAACGGTAATCTCGTACCTACAAACCGCTTGATTGTTGTAAGTAATACGCAGATCTACGCCCGCATTTGCGATTGTTTGTGCTCCTACGAGAAGTCCTATTGCCAGGACGAACTTGTGCATTGATACATTTTTCATGACATAATTTTTTGGGGTCATTTCAAAGTTTGTGCCCAAAACATTATTCCAAAATCAAATCGATTTTATTGAAATCGGCCGCAGCGTTGATTACTGCCCTAAACTGCTCGTACAACGCCAACTCCAAATCCAAGGCCAGGTAACTTTCCTCAATGGTGATCACCAACTGTCCATTTTCAACTTTGTAGGTCGACAGAAAACGGCCATAAACCGTTTCGCCATCTTTACATTCCACATTACGGTTAAGTTGATCCAGTCCCGAAAACTTCTTCCCTTCAGGAATATTCACGGTAATGGTGCGGCGATACGAATGTAAAAACTCCACATTTATAGGATTTTGGCGCGGCTTTTCAGTGTACAATTCTGCTTGCTTACCGATCACGTTACCAACCTTAAAGATTACCTTCTCACCAGCGAATTCCAACAAATCTTTTCCTGTAACCACTGCTTTAACGGTGAAAGGTGCATTGATTTCATCCATCTTTTCAAAGTTGTAATTGGTGATCTCAAGATCTGTGATCGTTGCCTCCGGTTGACCGCTCTTGATCATTTCCTCGAACTGCTCCGTGCGTTCTTCTTCCGACACCATAAATGCAAAAAAGCGCAAACTTTGGTCAGCGTTTCCTGTATAGGATTTGTGATACTTTGTCACTGTAGAAGCAGCGCCTGATGCAAAATCAACTGTATATTTTTCTTCGATGATATTCTTATCGACGGGGTATGTTTTGATTCGTTTTACTGAACTAACCGGACTCATATTTCCACCCAACTCAACGAATTTGATGAACAAAGCGTCCTGACCGTGCGACTGGCTATCATAAACCGGAGCACGTGCGCCCAAATCTTCTAAGTCCATGTACATGTCTTGCTGAGGAAAATAGATCAAAGCCATTGAAAGGTAAGCATCACTAGCAAAATCCTTATCGAATCGACTCATTTCGCGCTCACATGTGAACACCAATTCAAATGGAATTTCGGCTACACGCAAAGTCCAATAAAACAATTGATTTCTTCTGAAATTATTGGCGCGCTTTGATTTAAAAACATCCGTTGGCTTTGCGGAAGTATATGAAGGATCCACTGCAATCTGGCGCTTGAAATAATCCTCCAAAGCAAAAAGTTTCTCCTTGTCAGATTTCAAATCTGCCAACTTCATCTCTTTGACGAACTTCTTAACGCCCGATTCATTTTTATCGAATTCTTCAAAGAAATTGTTGTAAATATTCATGGCAACATCAGCCCACAACTTTTCGCGGAAAATGCCATTTTCAATCTTCTTATATTTTAAATCCAACTTTCCCCGATTACGTTCGGAAAAACAATAATCTTCATCCTGGAGAGCCTTAACATCTTTAGCAACGAAGGTTAAAAATCTGCGGTCCTCGATGATCGAGTCACGTGCCATTTCTTTCATATTACTCACCTTACCTTCCAGAGCAATGTATTTTGGGGTATTCCAAACCATTGAATACTCACGTATCGGAACTGCGTTTTGGACATAGTAGGTACCGGGGCGATTGATATCGCGCATTTCAACAATTACCGTTTCGATGTAACA
>JBDKJN010000234.1:0-6914 GCA_039796595.1 Bacteroidota bacterium | reverse complement strand
TGATGGTATACTTGTATTCCTTCTTCAATTTTTCCACAAAGGACTTCTTTGTTTTTTCAGCACGACCATCCTTTGACACCTTGCTCTTCAATTCCTTCTCCATCGTTTCGAATGATGGCACTGGTTTGTAGTCCAAACGTTTTACAACATGCCATCCAAATGATGTTTTAAAAGGCCTGGAGATATCGCCGTTGTTTTTTAAAGCAAATGCCGCTTGCTCGAATTCAAGCACCATATTACCTGTTCCAAACCATGGCAATTCACCACCCTTCTTAGCGGATGATCCATCTTCGCTGTATTTCGATGCCAGGTTTTCGAATGTCTCTTCTCCGCTAACCAATTTCTGATGAATCTCATTGATTTTGGTTTGGGCATTTGCTTCACCATCAGGCTCAGGTTTAGCCTTTACCATAATATGAGCTGCCAATATTTCACCCTGTGCAGGGCGCTTGTCTACAATTTTAAGAATATGGTAACCAAACTTGGTGCGGACTGGCATACTCACCTGACCAACGCCAGTTTGATAAGCGGCGTCCTCAAACTGATAAACCATTTGAAAAGCTGTGAAATAACCTAAGTCTCCACCATTGTCTTTGGCACTTGGATCTTCGCTTCCTTCCTTACCCTTTGCAACAGCAGCAAAATCTTCTCCAGCTAAGACGCGCTCACGCAATGCCATAATTCTGCTGTATGCGCGAAGCGTATCTTGAGAAGAGGCCATTGGCTCACACTTCACCAAAATATGCATTGCGCGTACTTCAGTTTGCTTGCGCTGATGTGCTTCTTTCACCATTTCAGTCAGAAGCTCGCTGTCTGTAAGATAAGGACGAGCAAGTTGATCACGATACCCACGTAACTCTTCTTTGAATTTAGCATTGGTATCCAATTTCAGCTCACGCGCCTCCTTGACTTTCAACTTAAAATTGATGAACAATTCCATATAATCATCCAGCGCCTTTTGTGTGATGACAGAATCTCGGTTGTTCTTCTTGAAGATATTTTCAAACTCCTCGAGGGTAACACCTTCTCCAGCTACAGTCATTACAATCGCATTCTTATCCTGCGCATCAGTGATGGTAAAAGCAAAAACACATAACGCGACTAATAAAACTCTTAATTTCATTTCTTTGAAAGGGTTCAATTTGGTTACTTAATTACACCGTAGTGCTAATTTATCTACAATAACTTTGAGCAATGCCCTTCTCCGGATGTGAACGATTTCAATTTTATCCAATTATAAATCGCATTCACATTACAATTGGCAGACATAAAGTCATCATTTGATGAGCCATGTAATATCTACCTCAAGTCAAGCAGCGCCCAGTTAAAGACGTGCGAATTTAGTGGTATTTTGACATGCTTTGACAACTAGTTTCCGCCTCGATGCAAAAAAATTACAGGCAATTTTTGGGGTACAGAATATTGTCATTTCAACACTTGCTCAAAAGTTCAGCCTTGAATCTACAGAAGCAACTCCGAGGTTTAACCCAAAATTTGCAGATAACATTCCACTACAAGCCAAAATCACTTCAAAATCGTGTATTTCCTGGATTTTTCTTGTTGAAATAATCCTGCATTTCATTTATCTGTAGTACTCCTACATTTTGTTAAAGTAGGAACACTTTTTTCTATTGTACTATCGCCCTTCGCAACGCATTCATCAGCAAAATTTGCGTTTAATGCCAATAGAATAGAGTTTGTGTATAAAAAAACCCCGCCGAAGCGGGGTTCCAAATTTGTTTGTTATGCTATTAATGACCGCTTCCAGCGTCTGTCGGCGCAGGACCTACATTTCCTTTAATATTCACAACCTTCACTGGCTCGTTCTTGGCATTTGAGCTGATCGTCACCGATTTAGAGATCGGGCCTGAACGCGAAGTATCATATTTCACAGTGATAATGGAACTTTCGCCTGGAAGAATTGGATTAGGGTCACATTTAGGAACGGTACAACCACAAGAACCCTGGCAAGTTGACAAGATCAAAGGCTCATTACCAGTATTTGTGACTTTGAATTCACACGTACCATTACCGCCGTACGGAATTTCGCCGTAATCATGAACATCCTTATTTAGGCTGATTGCAGGACCCTGAATCAACTCCTTATTTTGTGCAAATGTGATCGCTGAGAAACACATTACTGTCATCACTAGAAGAATCCTTTTCATTGCTTTATTATTTGTTATGATCATCGAAAGATTAGTTGTTTGGCGCACCAGCTGGAGCTTTTGTTGGAGCACCGCTTGGAGCAGCATCTGGATTTGGTCCAACACTACCTTTGATACGCACGGTCTTCGCTGGAGCGTTAACAGCGTTACTGTTAATGGTTACTGACTTATTGATTGGGCCAGGACGCTTGGTGTCATATTTCACGGAAACCTTGCTTGATTCGCCAGGAGCGATAGGATTAGGGCTGCATTGCGGCACTGTACATCCGCAAGAACCTTTACATGACGTCATCACCAAGTCCTCCGTTCCAGTATTGGTAACTTTAAATTCACAAGTACCATCACTTCCATAAGGAATATCTCCGTAGTCATGTACTTCTTTGTCAACGGTGATCATTGGACCACTAACTACTTCATTTTGAGCAGTCATGCAAACGAATGAACTCAAAACAAGGCTTAAAGTGAATACTATTCTTTTCATTTTTTTAGGTATAACTTGATTAATATTGTTTTGTCAACGCGACTCAAAAATGAAGCCAAAATGATCAATTTCGAACCGTTAACACGAACTTAACACAACGTCTGAGCTAATTCGTGGCAATGATACGACTAATCTTGAACAAAGGTTTATTATTAACGCCCATTTAAGCGTCTTTGCATCATTTTTCACATTTGCATGATTCATTATTCGGACCTGCAAAACTTTCTCCTCCCTGGTGATTATCGCATAATAACCACAGAACTAGATTGTTGCCCAGACAAATGATTTGCTTTCAATTGGTACATCCCTTCTGGAAGATTCGACCAATCGACCTGAAGCTGTCCTCCAGCTACATTCCCTGAGGCCCAAACCAAACGTCCAGTAGCATCAAACAATTCAAATTGCGTTTGAAAAGTCCCTGACCATTGAATGATGGCTAAACTTTGAACAGGATTTGGATATACGCCTGAGACGTTTAACTCGAATTCATCCGTATGAATGACTGTCGCATCGGCACTTGAAACGCATCCTTCAGCAGTTTGGCCAACAACTGTCCACAATCCCACCTCATCATCGAAAGGACCCGGACCAACGTACTGCGTATCACCATAATACCAAGTGATCAATTCAAAATCTCCGGGGTTCGCACAAACGACTTGCTCCGTAACATTGTTCCAATACACATCAATCTCTACCGGCTCACCAACATAAATATCAATGCTTGACGTAGCTACTTCTAAGCCTTCACCACATGTCAACAAGGCGGTATACGTGCCGGGCAATTCATACACATGGTTCAATTGACCTGTGAAGTTACTCGACCCGGTATTATCCCCAAACTGAATATTGCAGACCAAATTTGAAATTTCTGTTGTTAAATTCGTGAAAACAACTCCGGCAGGTGCGCACCCACTCGTGATGTCAGAGGCGAGATTGGCCACAAAAACTAAATTCCCGTTGCTTTGGCTTATACAACCTTCCGCATTCGATACTTGCACCTCGTATTCTCCATTTTGATAAATTGATCCGTCGAAATACACGAGCGTATCATTGGTTTCGTTGGGAATCTCGGTATTATTGATGAACCAAATCAAGTCATTTGTCCCACAGTTCAGACACACCAAGGCATCGTCATCATTATCGATCACCACAGGCGTTGCAGGCGTTTGAAGAACGTTAATGGTCACGGTATAAGAGGATGTGAACTCACCGGCTGTATGCGTATATGTAATATCGTAAGTGCCTGGCTCATTGAAAGCTTGTTCAAAGTTCGAGAGGCAATTGTCTGTTAGCTCTTGACCATTGATTTCGTAGGTGCACTGGCTTGACGCCTGCAATTCCGTTTGATTCGTGATTTGCACATTTAATGGAGCGCAACCCGACTGCACGTTGACTTGGAAAAAGGCTGTCACATACAGGCACGAACCATCATTGGCGTTGGCCTCAGGGTCAAAATTAGAAGCAAGCTCATCTGTGCAACCAAGATATTGGCAACCGCCATTATCGTATGTCGCAAATTCATGAAAATTATCTGCCAACGGATCCATACATCCTCCAATTATACACGAACCATCATCCCAGTTGGCTGATTCATCATAATTGTCGGCATCAGCATGGGCACAACCCGGATAACGGCATGAGCCATCTTCAATGGTCGCGAGTGGATCGTAATTGACTGCATCAGGCTTGTTACAGCCTGGAATAGCTGTACTGCTGAAAATGTGAAGGCGCACAACTGGAGTATTGCCAAAATACAGCAATGAATTCGCACCCGGAATACGCAAAATTGAGGTAGCTTCTGGACTAACCCCACTTCGGCAAATTGCAAAATCATCGTCGTCTTCCAGAGCCCCAACCATTGCGATGTAGATGGAGTCGTTGAAAGTGGTGAGAGGCGTAATCAAAGGAAGTACGACAATTTTTTCATCGCCCATTTGATTGAGTTCTGCATAGTTCACCGTGTGGACTTCTGACTCAGCCCAAACCCCTTCGAACTCATCTTTGTAAATCGTTGCTTTGATCTGGGTACCGGGAGGCGTTCCTTCCGCAATGGCTACACCAACAGCGTGAATTACTCGGCCAAATCCTCGTGACTGGAAATGATTACCTGCCTCATATCTATACCCTTCGAACAATTCAAGTCCTGTGAAAATCGAAGCACAAGGCCCTTCATCCCGTGCATAAGTGAATGGTGAAATGGTATAATTCAGTGTATCAAAATTGTTTTCTGGGTTATCGTCTTCTTCAAACTGATCTATGGTATAAAAAATGTCATAATCTCCCAAAACGGCAGGGCTTTGGAAAGGTGCGGCGATACTCAAATTAGCGGCGGTACCCGAAACAATATTCGTTGCTGAGCTATTTTGGTTGTAGATCTGGTTTACGCCATCTTGAACTATGCGACAATTCAGGTAACAGTTGTTCTGGTTAAAGGCTCCAATATTTGAAACATTAGTACTGAAATTGAACGCTGGTATCATGACCGTTGGATACTGATCGTATTCCAAATCATGGAATGGTGCCGGTCCATTGACCCCTTGATTTGTGGTATATTTTGCCGTATTCAAACGAAGGTCATTGTTAAACGGCACATACAGAGCAATATCATCCAGCAGCCACCAATAATAAAGCCCTGAATAACGGAATCGAACACGCACGTCACTATATCCAGCAGCAATAGTCGAGAGATTGACATTCACCCATTCAACATTACCGCTTTGAGCTCCATTATTCATAAAAGCTATGGACCAATCATTTCCTCCGTCCAGACTTATCTCAACCAGATTACTATCCAAATAATGACGAAACTGTTGTTGGAAGGTCAAAATGACACCGTCATAGGCGGACAAATCCAACGGTGGGAGTTCAAGGTATGCATTATGCGGCGCAGGATCCACACCTGTACCTAGACCACCACAAGAGTTACCGCCATCATCCCAATAATTGCTATCAAAAATCACGAAACCGTTGCTCTGTGTAATGGATGCCATAGGTTGTGCTAGGAGAGCACAAGTACCTCGAGCACCTGTATTCACATCTGGCGTTGTATTTGGTCCTCGATATTCCCAATGACTGATACCGGATTCACTATAGGTATCCCAATTTTGGGGTATTCCATTTGCAAAGTCGCAATTGTAAATGACCGGACCCAATACCTGGGCAATTAAATTCATCTTAGCAATTGAAATCAAGCAAAAGAAAAGTAACAATCTCATCATGAGAAAACAATAATTTAAGTTTAGTCCTGGCTAAAAGCTTGGCGAATATACAGCCCATCCAATTAAAACCCCACATTTCAAAGCTTGAAAGATCAAAATGTTATTTCGCTTTGTGGATCAATGTGCGTTTGCTTTCCCAACGCTGGAAAATATCGAGAATAATTCCATCACTTAACCCAATTTTTGGCACCATCATCTTGCGAGAATCTGCATAAGCCATAATCCTTTGATAGATTTTACACGCAGGTATTATCACATCAGCTCGATCGGGTTTGAGTTTGAAATGAAAAATACGGTCCTCCATGGATCGTGCGTTTAATTCTTCCAACCAATGTTCGATTTCTGAGGAGGTAAGAAGCTCATTGGTTTTTTTACCCTGCAGTTTAAACAACGTGTTGATATTGCCTCCCGTTCCGATACTGATAATATCCTTGCTATCCCCAACGCCTGACTCAACCCAACGTTTCATTTTCGACCAAACCGTACTATCCACAGAGCCAGCCAACATTCGGACTGTGCCTACTTCAAAACTCTTCGACTTTATTTTAACACCTTGTTTGATGATGGTCAATTCCGTGCTTCCACCACCTACATCGATATAGAGGTAATTGCCCTTTTTGGGAAGGGATTGGCTGAAGTAATTTTCAAAAATCAAAGCGGCCTCTTCATCTCCGCTTAAAATCTCGATTTTGACATTGGCTTCTGCTTCAACTCGCTGTACAACTTGTTTTCGATTTGAGGCTTCACGCATGGCACTGGTTGCACATGCACGAAAAATTTCAACGCTATGAACATCCATGAGATACCAAAAGGCTTTCATGGTTTTTACCAATTGACTGATCTTCTGCTTGGACAATTTCCCTTTGGTGAAGACTTCATCACCTAAACGTAAAGGCACGCGCGTAAGGCTTACCTTTTCAATGTAGTAAGCGTTATTTTGTAGTCTTACCTCTTCGATAAGTAATCGAATGGCGTTGGATCCAATATCAATAGCTGCAATTTTCACGCGATCAAGGCTGAGCCCAAACTAATGCTCCGTGAAATAAA
>JBDKJN010000233.1:0-6254 GCA_039796595.1 Bacteroidota bacterium | reverse complement strand
GGTTGATTCTGATTATTGATGATACATAATTCAAGTGAAGTCATATTCCCGCTATTCCAAACAACGGTGAATTGCGACCACCCACCCTGCGCTATGATCGAATCCGCACTCCAAACACCGTTGAAAGATGCAAAAAGTTGGGCCATTGGGTGAGGATTGGAATTGTTAGTCACGTCACGCGCCCAAAAAGAAAAAGTATAATCCGTTGCAGGCTGAACATCTAAAGACTGACACCACACCGTTGACCCAAAGGCGGCCATCCCGTTGGCGATAAAAAAAAGGCCATTCGGCGGATTCGTATGATCAGTGCCTGAAAATCCACTGTGATGAAATACTGCATTCGAACCCAACGTGTATGTATTCTCCGGACAAAGAGGACATGTGAAAATCCCCGTTACATAATTCATTTCAGAGGTGAAACCGGTATTGCCATCGCTAAAATCACCGTTGGCAATAAGATCCACTGATCGTTCGCACAATCCACATTGACTATGGATGATGAGCGGGCAAATAATGAAAATCGAAAAAATCCACTTAATCATGCTGCTGAATCATTTCGATGTTTTGATCCTTTAAACGAGCATGATTAACTACTGGATTCGCGTACATTTCTAGCATGATTTCACGGGCCATAGCGAACAAATTCTCTTTTGGCAAGCCCGTCTTTTTACGTCCAAGCACCAGTTTCCACACACGGCCGCGCACATAATTCTGAAAAGCTATTTTTTGAATATTGCTGTATTCATTCTTGTATTCGCGACTATCGTTGAGCAAATCATAAGCGATATAATTGGTAGGCCACAATTTATAAATCGCATGCATTTGACTGTCAATGGCCTCGCCTATTGCGCGAATTTTCTCATTCTTGTTGGTGATGGCTTTGATCTGCTCATACTTGTCATCGAGCGACGAACCCACTGAGACATGCACTCGGCCTTTATGACCAGTAATACCGGTGAGCATCGAGTGAAAATCTTCAAGAGGTTGTTTGGTGTATTGACCAAAAATTTTGTGATGAAGCAATTCATGTGTCTTCAACAGATCACATGGATCGTATTCATAGCTCACACACATCGGTACCATATTGAGTTGCGCCAAAGCTTCTTCGATGCCCAAAGCACTCGACATCACAAACATTTTGAGTAATCCTGTGCTGGTGCGATCGTCACCGTTTTTGGAGCGCCCTTCGCGTTGCGCGATCCAAATACCCGTGTGATTTTCGGTAATACAATGACGGATATAATTGCTCAAACGCAAGGAATAATAATACACCTCCTTAGCGTTGACATCGCGATTGACAATGATGTTTTTGTTTGCACGGACAAGATCACGAACAGCCTGCGTTTTTAGCAAATTGTCACCGATTGCAATTTCAGTTGAATTGAGGCCGTGCTCGAACAAACTGATATTGAGCAATGCACTATCCAGTACAATATCGCGGTGATTGCTAATAAAAAGATACCCTTTGTTTTTTTCGAGGCTTTCGAGGTTGGAAAACGACAAACCACTTGTGGTCATCTGCGTAATCACCTTCACCGCCGGCGCACTGATTTCTTCCTGAAATTGTTGAATGGAGGTGATGTTTAAAAACATCTTTTTGATGCTCGCCTTGCTAAGGCCTGGATAAACCCAACGCATCATTTTGTACAAAGAATCTTCCTGTACAAGTCGCTCCAACGCCTCCTTCAGTTCCGCATCATTGTACGGCCGAATGTCGTCATATGCGAATACGTCAATTGGTGAATCCATAGCGCTAAACTACGAAAAAGCATTGCAAATACACACTACAACGCATAGAAGGCCATGCCTCCGATGAGTTAACTTCCTTGTAAACAATGGCAATCGGCTGAAATTCCAATACCCTATCAACGGACAATGATGGGAACTTTTTTCAGTATGGTCGAAAAGGCCCTATTCAAAAGTACCTTTGCAGCACAGTTAACACCATGTCCACAACATTTGAATCGCTCAAACTCACACGCCAATATCTCAATGCAATTGAGGAGTTGGGGTATGCTGCACCGACAGAAGTTCAGCAGAAGGCCATTCCATTGATCTTGGGTGGACAAGATGTTATCGGCATCGCTCAAACGGGTACCGGAAAAACTGCAGCGTATTTGTTACCCTTGATGCAAACGTTAAAGTATGCCCAAGGCGAAGATCCACGTTGTTTGATTTTGGCTCCGACCAAAGAACTAGTGATTCAGATCGACAAGAATATCCGCGAACTTGCAAAGTATACAGACCTGCGTTGGGTTTGTCTATATGGTGGTATAGGTCCAAAATCACAAATTGAGCAATTGGAGGCTGGCGTAGATCTTATTGTAGCCACGCCAGGACGCTTTTTAGAACTGTATGCTAAAGGCGTGTTTGTGGCCAAAAAGATCAAACACATGGTATTGGATGAATGCGACCGCATGATGGATATGGGCTTTTGGCCGCAGCTGCGCGACATTCAAGAAAAATTGCCACAGAAGAAACAGCAATTGTTGTTCTCAGCTACGTTTCCAGAAAAAGTACAACGCATCGCCGACAATTTTTTGTTGTGGCCGACACGCATTGAAGTTACTCCGCAAGCAACGCCTGCTGCGACAGTGGCTCAAGTGATTTATCACACGCCCAACAAACAAACCAAAGCCAATCTCATTAAACATTTGCTCCGTCATTCGGAGGACATGACCAAGGTGATCATCTTCACGGCGACGAAAGATGACGCTAATATTCTTGCGAATATGTTGGATGAAGAACGCTTGGGGCCATTGCGTTTATTGCATAGCAACAAAGGACAAAATGCGCGTATCAACGCCATTGAAGATTTCAAAACCAATGTTGTTCGCCTCTTGATCAGCACCGATGTAAGTGCTCGAGGGATTGACATCAATGAGGTTTCTCACGTCATCAATTTCAATATACCGACACATTACGAAGACTACGTGCATCGCATTGGTCGCACCGGAAGAGCGTTCAAAACCGGCATGGCCATTTCGATGTATGATGTCAGTGAGAAATACCACGTTCGACATATCGAAAAACTGATTCGTCAAACGATAGAGGAGAAAACCATTCCAGATCCGAAGTTGGTTGTAGAAACAAGCTTCAACGAACGCCAAGCACAGAACAAGGAGATTGACCGTCAGAAACGTCTTGAAAACCCAGAATTCAAAGGGGCTTTTCACGAAAAGAAATTTCAGAAAGACACGAGCAAGGACAAGAAGAAAAAAGCACCTTCCAAAAAAGCGAAGGCTCGCAAGAAGAGTTTCTAGTTATCTATTCTCTGATCAAGGCTATTTATCCAGGGCTTCAAAAGCCGAATTGTTGCTGATGTATTCAGGTACGATGGCCTTTAACTGGCTAACAATCTTCATGTTGTCCTGTTGATCAAACAATGCTATAAGATGGTCAACGTCTTTTGCTACCGCTTTAAATTCAGGAGATGGTCTGGTAGCGATCACAATTTTGGGATGGTGTGTTGGAAGGGTTTCTTCGCCGTCACTTAAGACCTCCTCGTATAATTTTTCGCCAGGTCGCAGGCCCGTAAATTTTATTTCGATATCCTTGCCCAACTCCAAACCCGAGAGTTTGATCATATTGCGCGCAAGATCAACCACCTTAACACTCTCGCCCATATCGAAGGCGAATATTTCACCTCCCTGCCCCATAGCTGCAGCTTCAAGCACCAAACGAACAGCCTCCGGAATAGTCATGAAGAATCTCGTCACCTCAGGATGCGTAACAGTCACAGGTCCACCTTCTTCGATTTGTCTTCTGAATATTGGAATCACCGAACCATTCGAACCCAATACATTGCCAAATCGTGTGGTGATATAAGACGTTTGTACTGTAGCATTTTTGGATTGTACATACAATTCAGCTACCCGTTTGCTTGCGCCCATCACATTGGTTGGATTAACGGCTTTGTCGGTACTGATCAACACAAATTTATTGACACCATATTCGGCTGCCAAATCCGCAACAATTCGCGAGCCAAGTACATTGGCCAAGAGCGCCTCACTAGGATTATTCTCCATCATGGGCACATGTTTGTAAGCCGCAGCATGAAACACGATCTCAGGCTTGAAGTGTTCAAATACCCTGCGCATTCGTTCAAGTTGGCGCACATCTCCAATAACAACTTCAAAATTGCGATAACCAGCGGAGAAACATTCATTCTCCAATTCAAATAGCGGAGTTTCTGCCTGATCAAGCATGACCACTAACTTCGGGCGATGTTGAAGTATTTGTCGCGCGAGTTCACTTCCGATAGAACCCGCAGCACCGGTAACCAGTACTACCCGATCCATTACAATTTCATCAATTACTTTATCATCCAACCGAATGATCGCTCGACCCAACAAATCTTCAATACGAACATCGCGAATTTGTTTCACACTCAATTCACCGTTGATCCATTGTTGTGGCGGAGGAATATTACTTACCTTGACCTGGGCATTGATCACCTTATCTACGACCTCCTTTTTGCGTGAAGCCGGCAGTTGTTGAATCGCGAATATGACTTCATCCAACTTACCTGACGCGAGGTAATCATCCATTTTGTCACTATGATAAATGCTCACCCCTTCGATTTTTTTGCCCGACTTCTTAGGATCGTCATCAAAGAATGCCACAACAGCTTTTCCTGAACGCGCGTCCCGATCGATGGTTCGTTTAGTAATATGACCGCTGTCGCCAGCGCCAAAAATGGCCACACGCGAACGCACCTTATCAGGCGTTTTGAGCTCCATGTACATCATCTTGACACCAATACGCAATACAACCATAGCGAACAAGGCCATCAGATATTCCAGAATGATGATAGAAAAAGGAAGAAAGTATTTGCCGTCGAAAAAATAAAACCGAACCAAATTGGCAGCTACAAAACAAAGACTGCCTAAGCTCAGAACGGTAAATATGCGTTGTGTATCCTTTGATCCGGTGAAACGAATAATACCGGCATAAGTTGAGCCCAAAAGCATACCCAGCGCACGAATCGACAAAAGCCATGGCAAAAAAGCGATACCCAATACCACTTCTGGTCGAGGCACTTTGAACTCAAACCGGACATGATATGCGAATATATATGCCAGAAGACAGATACACATATCGATGGTGAAAATGAGCCATCGCGGGGTATTTTTAGAGGGTAACCACACAGCGGTGCAAGTTAACCCCAAAAGCGATTCAGGACACGATTTCGTCATTTCCCCATCAAAACATCCCAAGAAAAAAACGCTCGATCCATTATCTTTGCGCCCGCTCAATCAAAAATCGAGCGTTCAAACTATGATCGACACACGCATCATCAAAATAACGTTGGCCGTTGCATCATTCGGCTATATGGTTTATTTATTTGCAACAGGCTACTGGGGTCAAGGCATCGGCATGTTCTTCGTAACAGCAATCATGGTCCTTTTATGTTTGCGCAGTATTCGATTGGATTTGGCCTTTTTTCAATTGCGTCAGCAGAAAATGGACAAAGCCAAACAGTGGTTGGATCGTATCAAAGAGAATCACCTGTGGCCCAATCAACGCGGATACTATCACTTCCTTTTAGGTTCTATCGAAGGCCAGAAAAATGTAGCCGCTGCAGAACGTCATTTGCGCGAATCACTCAAATTGGGATTGCGTTATGACCATGACAAAGCGATGGCCAACCTCAACATGGCCCTCATCATGGCTGGCCGCCGCAAAAAACGTGAAGCATTGCACTTCATGGGCGAAGCTAAACGTTACGACACCAAAGGCTTGATGAAAAACGAAATCAAGACTTATACGAAGCAGATAACCAGCATGTAACGGAGCGGAGCCTGCGCATTGAAGATTTAATTATTTAAATATTTAAGGTTGATAGGGCTAAAGCCTTCAAATCATTTAAAAATTTAAAGAATTTAAAGATTTAAAGAACGATGTCCCGCATTTCAGAACAACACTTATCCTAGCAATATAATCCTATCCGGCCGATTTATTATTTGCGTTCTCGGAAAAATCATACAACGGCCGAATTCATTCCTATAAGCACGTATGTATCGACGCCATGCTGGCGTCGCTAAGAAAGCTGCCATGCTTGGCGTTGCTTTTGACCAACGGTTTTCTCTATTCAAACATCAGCCCCGCAGGCTACAAGCCCGAAAGAGTTTCGGCACGGGCTTCTTGATCATTTAAAAATTTAAGGATTTAAAGATTTAAGGGGGGATACTGGAAAGTTGAAGCATTGTCCAATCTTTTAGTGTTCTTGGTCAGTGGTTGATTTCCACTCG
>JBDKJN010000232.1:0-7187 GCA_039796595.1 Bacteroidota bacterium | reverse complement strand
GTTCTTGGACCGTATTTGTACACATATCCTGGCTTTCGAAGGCGATAGCCAAGTGTATTATTTCGAAGGTACCTTCAGTGAATACGAAGAGAATAAACAAAAACGTTTGGGAGATACAACTCCTCATCGCATCAAATACAGAAAACTGGTACGATAGAAAAACCAAAAGGGCTGCAATGTTCAACATCGCAGCCCTTTTCTTTATCAGGTCATTAAGTAGTGCTGTATCAATAACTCAGGTTATTTGTATTGGTAGTGATGAGATTTCTGTACTTTGTTTTGTGCGTTGTAAAATTGACGCATCAGCAATAATCCTCGCTGGTCAAAAATGAAATTCAAATTGTGATTTTCCTTCGGACTCGCAACCTCAGGGTATGTGCTGTTCAAGGTAATTTCTTGATCGTTGTTCTTATGGTGTTGGACGGATTTGATCAAAACACCTGCTGCATTGTAAGTATAAACTTCTTTGTACCAATATTGATTGGGGGCCGATGGTAAAGTGCGGCTCGTCAAGCGACCTTTTGCATCATGGGTAAGTTGACAACTATGACGAACACCAGGTTCATCAGCAAGTTCAATGTCACATTGGGTTATTTTGCCTTTAGCATCGTATTGGAAAAAGTGCGTTGCAACGAGACGGCCAATAGGGTTGAATTCGGTATAGGTGGTCATCTGTCCTGCCGCATTCAGCGTATATTTTCCAACGACAATGGTGTCCGAAACTTTATTTTTCATCTTGACTTCGGTAATCGTACAAGATGTGATTTTCAATTTTTTGAATGTTCCTTGATAATCCAATGGCTTGATGTCTTGCGCCTGCAGTCCAGTAATGAAAAACAGAAAGGCAAAAATCAGGATGTTGTCAATTTTAAATGTGATCATATTCTTGATACGAAAATAGTCAAACAAAGTTTTTATGCATTTTGCATTTGATTTTCTAGGTGATTTATAAGGATGTGCTACATTTGAAAGGGATATGATGCTGGGAGGGGGCTTCATAAACTGGTTTTAAAGACAATTGTTATTCCTTTTAAACTAAACATTTATATTCAATGAACAAATCATTTAATCGCGCGTTGATTGTTCTGGCAGCAATCTTCAACGGTGAAATTCAAGCTCAGAATTCGTGGTCCAATGGTGTTGGAGAAATTTTCTTCAATCATTGCTCACGTTGTCATCACGATGGCGGAATAGGGCC
The DNA here is from genome assembly GCA_039796595.1 of Bacteroidota bacterium. Taxonomy (GTDB): domain Bacteria; phylum Bacteroidota; class Bacteroidia; order Flavobacteriales_D; family Sanyastnellaceae; genus CANHSF01. Next base: position 5,989 of record JBDKJN010000232.1, on the reverse strand, counting down.
ATTTGCGATTATGAGTTATGATGATGTACAACCCTTTGCATCTGATATAGTGGGTGTGATTGCTAGCGGAGAAATGCCACCATGGCCTGCTGATCCGGCTTATCGTCATTTTGCCTTTGAGAATGTGATTGACGATGCGGAATTGGCCATTTTGCAAGATTGGATTGCACAAGGAGCACCTGAAGGGGACGTCAATAACGCACCAGAACCACCCGTTTTTAATGGGGGATCGCAATTGCCTAACGTTGATTTCACTGGAGAAACTGGTGAGTATGCCAGCACTGCAACGAATTCTGATGCATATCGAACCTTCGTGATTCCATCGAATTTTAGCTCGAATGAATTTATAGACGGTATTGAGGTATTGCCTGGTAATCCTGAGATTGTGCATCACGTTCTGATTTATTACGACCCAACCGATGACTGCTTAACTTATGATGCGGCGGATCCAGGACCTGGTTTCGAGACCAACGGAACAGGCGGCGGATTACCTCCTTCGGTAAAATATATGCGAGCATGGGTACCGGGTAATTCAGAAATGATACTGCCTGAGGGTTTTGCATTTTTAGCTGAAGCAGGTGGACATTTTTTGGTAGAGATCCATTATCCAGAGGATACGGAAGGCATGGTGGACAATACAACCATTAATTTCAAATTTTCTTCTGACAGCAGTCCACGTGAAGTCTATATGGATCCGATCATCAGTCATTTTCCGCCTGTCCTGCAAGAGCCATTTTTGTTTATCCCAGCCAACGATACGGTAACATTCTATGCTTCGTACTCTGTGCCTATAGATGTCACGTTAATTGCAACCATGCCTCATATGCATTTAATCGGGCGAGAGCTTTATTGTTGGGGAGAAACTCCTTCGAATGGAGATATTCCGCTCGTTGGAATTTCTGAATGGGATTTTCATTGGCAATATTCTTATATGTATCCGTCTTTGGTGCATTTGCCCGACAATACCGATATCCGTGCGTATGCATGGTATGATAATACAATCAATAATCCACATCAACCCAATGATCCCCCACAAAATGTCTTTGGTGGCGAAGAAACAGACGATGAAATGTTGGTGGTGTTCTTTGTTTATACCCTTTATCAAAACGGCGACGAAGACATTGTGATAGATCCAAATATCGGGGTTGCTGAGTCACGACCGAATGATGTTTCGGTACGTTGGTTTCCGAATCCGGCCAATACGGTCTTGCAATTTGAAGGATTTTCTAAAACCCATGGTCAAGCAACATATCGCATATTTGACGCAATGGGAAAGGAAGTTATGCTTGAAACTCGCATGCTGCACGCAGGGATGAATAGACAGTCGTTAGATGTAAGTGCGTTGCCCGCAGGACTATATCAAATTCAGACTTCTATGTTCGGCGCAGCGCAAACAACTACAGTGGTGATTGAATAGTGAAAATTAACGCTAATGAATCACAAAAAAAAGGGGGTATTTGACCTCCTTTTTTTCTTGCCATTTATCTGCGTTTTTGATTTGTTTTCTTGAATGGAGGGGGTTGAATTGGGATTTTTAAAGTATCGCAGTTGAAGCCGATGCTTACTTCTTGCAGTGGAGTGGACAACGAACCTCCCAAAATGTTATTTGGCCTTTTTGTTTCTTTATTGTTTGTCTGGATACAAGGGAACACATCAGAGTACAATTTAGTGCGCTGTTCTTCTGTGATCCATTGGCGATCATTATAGCTTTGCCATGCCCGCTGGGCAGCAAGAAGGCTTTCAAGGTTGTCAAGGGTATTAGTTTCTGACTCTTCCAAAGCCTGGAGCTCTTCGGATAGTTTTGATCGCTTTATTTCGGCTAAATAAAATTCTAAATTGTCATTTGCTTTAATCATTGAAGTGGCATAAAACCATCCTTTGCCATCGAACCCAATGCAAATCACTTTGTAGTTGTACAACTCATTTAGGTTATAGGAATAGATACCATTTCCGGATGATTGTACCGAAACATATGAACTGGCTTCGACAGGTTTGTAGTAGCAGCGTACCAGTTGAAATTGATCTTTATTCAATATCCTCACTTGGCTTGGTGAATAGTTAATGGTTGCCGTTTTGCCTGATTTGTCTTTGAACTTGAAATCGGTACGATTGACTATCGACTCTTGTAGATATTGGTCAATATTCTTCCAGCCAGAAGTGGTGAAAGATGCAGTAACTCGGAATGGCGTAGGTGGAGGTAGAACTCTTGTGAATTTAGGCGAGGTGGTTTTTTCAGGGTTCATCCTACTACTCATGCTGGCCATCCTTTGTCCACTTGTTACACGTTTTGGATACCCTAGTTGTTGCGAAGCATTATTGTAGTTCAGGGTTAATTCTTCTTTGAATAAATTTTGCTTCGAATTTTCCTCCTGAGTTAAAACGATTTGCTGTGCCTTTGAATATCGGCCCATAAGGTCATCACAAATTTGTCGGTGTTTTTTGTATGCTTCGGTCAATGCCTTTTGATGTAGGCTTGCTTGTTTTTGATAAAATTCTTGAAGCACTAGGGCTGCTTCAGAGTCAAGATTTACACCTCCATCATGGCGTGCTGCGAACTCTGCGAAACGAGCATCTTTTGATTGCGCGTAGATCAGAGAATCAATGCGTGATATTGACCAGTCTAAATGATCCATATAGGTATCAATATAACGACTATCACAAGTGGTATGGATATACTGCAATCGTTCTTCAAAGGCTTTTGTTGCAACAATGGTGCGAGCAAATTCAGGAGCATAAAGGGCTTTGATTTTTGCTGGATCGATAAATTTAGCACTACTATTTTCTTCTATTGAAGATGATACACTGATCCGATAGGCATTCGTCATGGTAAATTGACCCGGATTTCTTGGCAATTCGTCAACATAGAAATATTCAGCTTCAGAGTGTGCTTGCGATTGTGCGTCTTTCAGAATTGGTCTAAAGGAGTAATACACGCTGTCTCTTAATTGAAGTGATACGTTGCCTTTGATTTGTTTTAATGTTTCATCAAATCGTTTAGGGACGAAGTCCAAACTTTTGAGAGTTACTAAAGGTAAGTCATTGCGAAGCGGCTTTGGGTTTACCCAATTGATGCTGCCATCTGAACGAGTCATACCATCGAAGAGCATCATGTTTGCGGCTGGTTTGTTGATGCCACGAGTTACTATGATGGGCTTGTTGATTTTAAGAAGTTGCCCGTGGCTGTATGCATAGAACTCAAACATGCCAGCTGTTTCCAATGTTTTGTCATCACTCACTGTGCTCAATCCAGACATGATTATGTCTTCGGCTGTTACAGCTTCTCGAATCCGCACATCGACCGAATCATTTGAAGCAAAAGTATTTGGCGCAATGGCGAATACAAAGCCAGAAATCGTGGTCAACACGTTGGATTTATTTGGATCCAAAACAAAACTTTGATAGGGTAGGGGATCGTTGACTTCTTCAATTGGGGCGGCACCTAGCACTGCCATTGGTGGGAAAACGATATCTGGATTGTTTGCTGTTTGGGTAGATGGGTTTCCAAATTCATCTAGGCTTTTCACGGTTTCAATTCCAGTTGTATTCAAGGGCGTCGAGATTTGAGTGTGATCATCTCGTTTTTCGGACTTAGCGGTGGGCGAGGATATTAGGTTAAACGTAACATAACCTATAATTAGAACCGCAAGAACACCCAATCCCCATTGCAATCCTTTTCGAATTAGGTATTGGCTTTTCGCTTTTTTCGCCATTGAACGAAATGCTGCTTGCTGTGCGGCCTGACGCAAGAGCATTTGATTCTGCACAGCGGCGTTTAACTCGAGATCGGTTAGCAGTTCGTTTTCGAATTGCTGAGTTTCGGCGGGCGAGAGAAGTCCATCGATATACTTGTCGATCAACTCCATTTGTTCGAGTGTATTACGCATGGCGCACCTCCTTTTCCCATTGTTGACTATACCATGCGCGTGCTTGCTCTAGGCACTTATATTTCATGGTTTTGGTGGTATTCTCACCTTGATGCCCCACGTGTTCTGCAATACGCTTCATGGACCATTTCTCGACGTAGTACAGTTTAAATATCTTTTGACACAATTCACTCACTTGTTGCAAAGCGCGTTCTGCTAAATTGAGTTTTTCATGCTCCAAAAGATCTATGATCTCTTCTGCAGTCCAATCTGTTGCGTTTGGGCTTTGGGAAACAACTTTCTTTTTGCTCAATGCTGAACGCCAGAGCATTTTACTTATGCCAAAAAGGTAGGTGTCTAAGGCTGATGTGAGTTGAAAATTCGGTTCTTGAACTTTACGCATCAAGATGATCAAAGCTTCTTGATAAATGTCTTTGCCCTCGTCGCTGCTTCCAGCATTTGCCTTAACGTGCTTGACAACGACATGCTCGTAACGATACAAATGCACCAGAGCTTTATGCTCTTGTTTGTTTCGTAACAAATCGATGATGTGGTGGTCTGTCATGGAATGTTTTGACGTTTATGTCGCAAGCACCCAAATGTAACCAAGGAAAAGAAAATTTATTTTTTCTTGGCCATTACTAATTGCCTGTTAGACTAGTTGAGTCTTCGGAAACCATCATTCGGTCAATGAAATCAGCGAGTCATATGCTACTTCTTCGGAAAAAGTATTTTCACTTTTTCATTGCGGTAGTCAAAAATGGATTCCAGACGTTGTTGAACATAAATGGTATTGGCAAAACGCCCTATTGGCCCTAAGGGAAGCGCATAATGCACCAAATCAATCATTTCAACCCCTTGTGGAGTTGATTTAAAATGATGTTGATGGTGCCAAAAAGCATAGGGTCCAAATCGTTGTTCATCCACAAAATAACGAAGGGTTTCGCAATGTGTGATCTCTGTCGTCCAACGCAACGGAATATTTGCCAAAGGGCGAATTTTGTAATTGATGATTAGGCCAGGATACATTTTGACATGTTCCAAATCGGTAAGAATCTCAAACGACAAATCTGGTGGGGTCAATTCATTGAGGTTTTTCGGAGAGGAGAAAAAGTCCCAGACCTGTTCAATTGGAGCGTTGATAAGAGTCTTACGTTCTATGGAGAAAATGCGCATGTCAGATCAACAAGCATGGCGCTGTTTTGTTCGCAGACATGATGATGACGAGGGCTATAATTCTTGCTTTTTCGGCTTTCTACGTTTACGATATGCATAGTATTGCAATACGGTTTCAATAGCCTTAGACATCGCCACATTGATGGGGTAAAATCCTTGTAGCCCGGGATCAATACTCTGCATGCGATAATAATATTCGCTCATCACAGGCACTTTTTCGCCGCGTGAAATGTCATCTATAGCCTTTTGGTAGGACGCACTTTGTTCTTCCTTTATATACTTGCACGTTACCAATTCTTTTTGTTCTTCTTTATTGACTCTAGCGGTAAATCCGAACAACCGACAAATCAAACCACGATGAGGATAAGCGTTACACAAACCGCCGAATTTTGTAACGTGAGGACGGAAAACATGACAGATGGAATCTGGTTTTTGTTCCAATTCATCCAGGGTGGATTCAGCTAATCCTTTATCGTACAAGTCCAAGGCCAGTGGCAAAAACTCGACTATTCCAGCTTCTATGTCTGGCTTCTTGCAGCATTCACCGCAGCCACTTAGACAATGGAGTTTTGATTTGGTTTGAAAAGCTGCAATGTCTTTGTCCAGGCGGTCGTAAACGCGCATTACGGATTTGACTTTTTGCGGCAGTGAAGACATATCAATTATTTTTTGATGTAACGTGGATGAAACTGAAGTATTTCCTCTTTCAATCGATGACGATCGAGATGCGTGTATATCTCTGTGGTGGTAATACTTGCATGCCCAAGCATTTCTTGAACAACACGCAGATCAGCTCCGGCTTCAACCAAATGTGTTGCAAAGCTATGGCGAAAAGTATGTGGACTGATGGCTTTTTGTATGCCCGCTTTTTTTGCGAGATCGCGGGTGATATTTAGAATGGTCATTCGGGTCAAAGATTTGCCACGCTGGTTCAGGAAAACAATATCCTC
>JBDKJN010000231.1:0-13019 GCA_039796595.1 Bacteroidota bacterium | reverse complement strand
TCCGCGTTGCGTTGAGCTACAACGGCGATGGTCTTGTTTCCTTTGTTGGCCTCTTGAACCAATCGGATACTGCGATCTCGACCGACAGTAATCGGGATAACGACACCTGGAAATAATACAGTATTCCGCAATGGCAATAATGGCAATACTTCTGGAGTATGCTCTTGCGCCATCTGTTCTTCATCTTCAGCAGAAATCAACGGGATAAACTCGTGATCGGGAATTTCTTCTTCCGACATATATTGATCAATGAATTCTTTCATATAAACGTACTTAATTGCCCAATCAACTCGGGCACAGAATCGCAGCATTGAATATTATGCCACTACAACTTTACTGACTTTGTGACGCATTCGAGCGATAAATCGCCGTCTGTCGAAACACTTCTGTCAGCATCGAAACAATTTCAGGACGCAAGGTCAGTTTGCGACGTTCGAAGACTTTGGAAGCAGTTTCGAGCATTTTAGGCATTTGATATTCTTGCCAACCACCTGCTCCTCCCCACATAAATGAAGGAATATGTTTTTCAGGAAAATCGCCCCCGAAAATATTAGCACCGACTCCGACAACCGTGCCTGTATTGAACATGGTATTGATACCACATTTCGAGTGATCACCCATTATCAAACCGCAAAAGGTCAAGCTAGTATCAACGTAGCCATCGGTGCCATATTGAAATATCTGTACGCCTGAGTAATTGTTTTTCAGGTTGCTTGCATTGGTGTCGGCTCCAAGGTTGCACCATTCGCCAATCAACGCATTGCCAATGAAACCATCATGTGCTTTATTGGAAAAACCCTGAATGACACAATTCGAAATTTCGCCACCAAATTTGCACTCCGGTCCTATTGTCGTAGCACCATAGACCTTCGCACCCATTTTCAATTGCGAGTGAGCACCCAGGTAAAATGGACCGCGAATCATACTGCCTTCCATCACTTCTGCATCGGCATCGATGATGACTGGACCAGCAGTTGTGTTGATCCAAGCGCCCGTAACCCGTGCTGTGGGATGAATGAACAATTGATCTGTCGGTCCAATGATGGTGCATGCTTCGGAATGAAACTCACCGCCACGTCCGAACACATCAAAATCGAATCGTAAGGCCCGATCGTTTTGCATAAACAGGTCGGTAATCTGGCGAAGCATAAAAGGCTCCTCCCCTTCCCATTCAACAGCCTCAATGGCCGAATTGCTGGCAACCCGATGCATGAGCAATTGACCTCGATATTGTATGGCTTCACCGATTTGCAGCTTGCGCGCGGCATCTGCTATTTCAGGTGTAGGAAACAATCGGGCATTGACAAAAAGCTCATGGCCTTCGGGCCGACCGAACAACGGAATAAGATAGTCCTGTGTTTCAAAACGAACCTCTGCCTTTATGCAATGCTGCCACCGTTCTTGCATGGTGAACATCCCCATGCGCAAGGCTCCTAGAGGTTTAGTATAAACCAAAGGCAAAAAAATGTGGCGGTATGCGTCGTCAAACAGAACCAGTTCCATAATTCGAACTCAATTAGGCATTAATACAAGCTTTGAATTGTTGGATGACATAGGTGACTTCCTCATCAGTCATAGGCACATATAACGGAATGATGATAGAGCGATCAGCTGCATCCTCTGAAATGGGCAATTGATAATCGATCCCGCTGTTTTTATATGCCGTTTCTCTGTGCGAGGTCATGATTCCGCGGCGCGTAGCTACCCCTACATCCAACAAACGCTGCATAAGGTCATTCCGTTCAACTTTGCATTCGGGCAAAAGATAAATGCTGAAACTCTGCCAATTGGTAGTGCAATGCGCAGGTACATGCGGCAACCGAATCCCCGGTACATCAGCCAACTCACGCTGGTAACGCTCAGCGATTTTGCAGCGCTCGGCAATGATGCTGTCCAAACGTTCGAGTTGCTTGATACCCACCGCGGCTTGAATATCGGTCAATCGGTAATTGTAGCCCACCTCGAGGTGATCCTCCATGATGACTTTAGCACTTTCGTGGCGCACCCGATCGTTGACACTCATTCCATGCTGGCGGAGCAACTTGAGGCGATGATAATACGCTTCGTTGTTGGTGGTCAACATTCCACCATCGCCAGTAGTAATCACTTTGCGGGGATGAAAAGAGAAACACACCAAATCACTGTGCGATCCAATTTTGCCACCTTTGTAGGACGAACCCGCAGCGCATGCCGCATCTTCGATCAGGACCAGCCCATGTTTGTCGCAGATGGCACGAAATGCATCGATGTCAGCTGGCATTCCAATTTGATGCACAATCAAAATGGCTTTCGTCCGTGGAGTGATACGACGTTCGGCATCCACTGGGTCAATGTTGTAAGTGGTAGGATCGACTTCGGCGAATACTGGCTCAGCGCCCACATACATGATGCTATTGGCGGTAGCGATATAGCTCATGCTCGGACAAATGACCTCATCGCCTTTACCTACGCCAGCTACAATCATAGCCAAGTGCAACGCGGTGGTACAGTTGCTCAGCGCGACGGCATATTTGGCCCCGGTGTATTGGGCAAACTTCTCTTCAAATTCATTGACTCTCGGCCCTTGGGTGATCCAACCCGTGAGAATGGTATCGTGTGCAGCTTTCGCTTCGACTTCAGTAAGATAGGGTTTCGCTATGGGAATCATTTGATTAAACTTTTTGTTTTGAAAAATACCATTGACTCAATTCCTTCAATCCTTCTGCGAGGGAGATGGTTGGTGTAAAATCCAACATGGCTTTGGCTTTGCTGATATCGGCCAAACGCTTGCTCACCGGATTTACGGTGTTCTCGCCTCGGTACTCGGGTTGAAGTGAGGAGTTGTTGACCGACAATAGCAATTGCAAAAGCTCTTTTAAACTGGTCTCTACACAATTGCCAATATTGAACGCTTCATCGGTCGCATCGGAAAGCAGAGCCGCCACATTGGATTTAGCGATGTCTTTGACGTAAACAAAATCCATGGTAGTAGCTCCATCGCCGAAAATGAGCGGGTTTCTTCCGTCTCTGATGCAGTCGAGCCATTTGATCATCACCTCGGTGTATTTGCCATCCGTATCCATGCGTGGTCCGTAAGCATTGAAATACCGCAATGCACAGTAATCCAATCCATACATGAATTTGTAGCTGCGGAACAATTGCTCGCCCCACATTTTGGCTGCCCCATAAAAAGTTTGGTTGTCGTAGGGATTATCTGATTCGGGGGTTGGAAAATGCTGCGCCAAACCATACACAGATGCACTTGAGCTGTAAATGATTTTTTTGATTTTGTGTTTTACACAGAGCTCGGCCACATCGAAGGTGGCTTTGAGCATCACGTTGAAACCGTCTTTTGGACTGGCTGCGCAGGAATTGATGCGCAAGGCTGCCAAATGAAACACATAATCGCAGCCCGCCATACATTTTTCGAGCAATTCCGTGTCACAGATATCGCCCTCCACAAACTCGACAAGCGGATGATTCGCAAAAGAAGCCATATTCTCGTGGCTTCCTCGAATGAGGTTGTCAATTATTATGATCTTCTGCGGTTGGTGTGGTAATAGATATTCAACCACATATGAACCTATGAAACCGGCTCCACCTGTTACTAAGATTTTGGAATTTGTAATTTTATTGCTCATTCGTTTTTAAATGCTATAACTTCTTTCGTTTACAATACAAAACCCCAATTGCGATATGGGCAATGAGACCGATCTGCAGCATTGCACTTGAATACCACCAGCGATGAACCGAATGCTTGCGTTATCGACTTCAACAGCGGTAATTCCTGACCCAGATGAACAAAATGGATCTGCTTATTGGATTCATGTATTGAACGCGTAAAGGTAACAAAGCTGACCCGATAAGGCCCAATTGCGCGAATAGTTTTCAGCCCTTATGCATCAATAAACGCTCGCTTGCTAGATTTGGACTTTATCCTAACCCATAAGGTATAGATAGCATATGCGGCGAATACCACCAATACGGGATAGGCCGCTGTAAGGTACCGCTGCTCAATAAATCCGATCCAACCCAACACCACCACATGCGACACACCCAAGCCCGACCACCACAAAGCACTCCACTTGAACTTGGCAATGGCCAAAAACCAACCGAATATGGCCAAGGCATTGACCATCCACAAGAGCAATAGACTGCCAGCCTTGACCAACTTTTGCAAAACATTCATTTGTTCAACGGCGGGAAGCGGCAAATCATCTATGCGCCCCGGAAACAAAAACATTTTCAAAAATTTCAATCGATTAAAGAGATAGTAGTCCCAGCCATGCTCCTTGCGATAAGCCTCGGTGCATCGATCCATTCGAAGCATCAGCTCATTTTTAAATTGGCTGGTCAATTCTTCGCCGTGCTCAATACGTTTGTAATCGACGCGTATGCTGATCAAGGTGTCCAAATTGTAAGTCGAAGCCATTTGCTTCTGCTCGAAAGGCGGCGGTGGCGGTGTTTCCATGTTACGTTTAAGGAACCATTCGGCAGCGCTACCCTTTGACCACGGTTGAAAATCCTCCCCGATAGCGATCACAAATCTTCTGATCGCTGCTGATTCAGGACCATAATGCGACATGCACTCCTCCGCAGGTGCAATGAGCCAAAGCGATCGATTGTGGAGCAGACGATTGTGGATATTCCACCACAGAGTGACTATTAATACGGGAAAAAATATCAGGCTCATTCTGACCAATTTTTGACGCAGTGCGGCTGAATGTGCAAGAATCAAAACCACAACCACAGGCAACACCACCAACATGACGGGTCGCATTTCGAACGACCACAAAAGAGCAAGGCCCGACCAAACGAACATCGAACGGCGACCACTATCCAACCCCGATTGCAAAGCCGCTATGGACAGCACGAAAAAGGACGTACAGAAACTATCTGACAGCACATAATTGGAACGCACAGAAATGAAGGTACTAAAGACATATATGCCAAAAACCCAAAAGTACATGGCTCTCGACTTAAAAAATCGGAATGCCATAGTAGCCAATACCACGGTGCACAGCGCATCCAACAGCATTTGCAGCACGCAGATGACATTGTATGCTGCGGATTTAGACATGATCCACCGCAGCGGAATGTAGATGGGTGCAAATCCCGGAAGCTTACATATCGAAGTATATGCTCCGGTTTCTTGCCATTCATCCAAAGGCTGGAAATACCACTCTGTATCGAGCTGTTTGAGCGCAAAAGGCGATGCGATCAAACTCGCATTCCATTGTGGATCGCGTTGTGCCACAAAAAAGAAAAAGTAAAATCCCTTTATGAGGATAGCGATGGGCAGCGCTCTGCGCATGGACCAAGGTGCAGCAGGCATCATGCATTTATGGATTTGCGCCAACGACTCCAATAGTCCCACAGTGTAGGCACAAAAAAGGCTGTGCCTACGACCAAAAAGGGATAGGCAGGTGTGAGGTAACGCTGCTCCGCGTATCCCAAAACACCACCCAGAACGGCTATGTGAAACAGCGGAAAAAGCAAGAACCAACGCTCAACTGAAGCTCCCCGCCAAAGCGCATGAACAGCTCCAACCATGCCGAATATAATGACCAAGGACAACAACACGAGACAAGCTACCTTGAATGCAAATTGTGCGACATTCATATCTTGTCGTGCAGGCAGGGGCAAATTATCGACCCGGCCACTGAACAAAAACAAACGCACCAGCCGCAATCGATTGAGGACATAAAAGTCAAACGGTTTTTCAGCCACGTAGGAATTTTGAAACGCATTGGAACTTTGAATGACCTGCATTCGGTAACTCGCAAAAGCTTGCGGGTCAAGGGCTTCAGTGGCCAAGGCACTGTGGTAATTGCCTTTGAGCACTTCTAATGAGTCCGCATTAAAATATGAGGTAAAAACCCTTGATGGTAATGGACACGGTCGATGATCGGTGGAATCGAGGAACCAAGCGAATTCGGTATTCAGTGACCACTCTTGAAAATCCATTCCCCAGGCTAAAATGTTATCGCGCAAGGCCAAGTGGTAATCCTGCAAATTGTAGTAACACACACTGGGATCGTCTTGGAGCGGAATCCATTTTTGATACACTTCATGGTTTCGCCATGTCCATAGTCCAATACACCCTGTCAATGGGGCAATAAAGACCATTCCTGAAACCAAAAGCCGTTTAAAATGATGGAATAACCCACCGTTTAAAGCAATCAAATAAATGGCCATTATCGGCAGTGCAAGCAGATGTATCGGTCTAAAGAAAATTGACCAGCACATCCATACACCAGCCCAGAGCAAATTCCGTGTTTGCCGTGAGTCGCCATATCGTTGCAAGAAATAGAAGGCGATAATCAATGTCGATACCGCCCAACTATCGGATACAGCATAGTTATTCCAAACCGATACAAAGGAACTGATTGCAGCTAGTGCAAACGACCATAAGAAGACCCTGCGGTCGTTTTGGATGCGGTAAGCGAAGAGCGCCAACAAATAAGTAGCAAGGACGTCTAGCAGCACTTGCAAAACAATCATGAACAACCGCGCAGCGCTTGCACCGAAGACACTATACAACGGAGCGTAAATCGGCAAAAAACCAGGCATACGACAAGCGCCTCGATACCCCTTTCCATCTACCCATTCCTCAACAGGAATATAGTAGGTGTATGAATCTTGATAAAAAATGACAACGCCATTTTGAATGTATTTCGCTTCCCAGGTGTTTTGGAATTCGACGGCAAAGTAGGCAAACATCGCACCTTTGATCAGGAGAGCCAAAGCCAGCCACTTCCATTTTGCTGTTATGTCCCACTGCCATGGCATCATGTTTACTTGCCGCAGTTAAAGTATTTGTCGTAGGCCGAACCAGGGAGTAAACTCATTTTGCATGCAATCCAAATCGGCATACGCAACCAGCGAATGAATGAGTAGTTCGAAGGGTAGTCACGGAATGTTTTCGGCGGTGCACTCACGATTTGATCAAACTCTTCTTGGGTTAATCCCAACCGCTTGATGCAGAGACTAATGATTTTGGGATCCTCAATGGAATAGGTCGTTTTGACACGCTCCAACGCTTCGTTGCGATCCATTTGCCCAGAGCGCACCAGCGCAGAATAGTTGAATAAGCGGCGCTCAATGCCGAATTTCACACGATTCATGTGACTCATCACACTTTGGTACAAATCGTCGAAGTAGTGGGCACCAGGATTGGTCCATTGTAGCTCGCGCTCCAAAAGTTCATCGACAACTTTGCGCACATAATCATGGTAATACAATAGCGGAACTGTTCGGATTCCCTTTTGAATCGTATAATAAAACATTTCCCGTAACCCCAAGTTGAAACCTGGATCATGCGGATGCCATTTGCGCAAAGGGACTGTGCCAAATCGCTTGTGCACCGCTTTTAAGTATTTTCCATCCAAGTAATTCCACGAAAGAGGCGCAATACCTTCTGTTCGGAAACTTTGACCAATGATGACATACTTGATATTTTCTTTGGCCGCAATACCGTACAGTGAAGTCGCGATACCGATATCGGTGCCTTCTTCCATGTCAGGAGTAGAGGCTTTGAGAAAAGCCAATTTCAAATCTTTGCTCTCGCGCCAGTCGCTCGTAATGGTGCGCAACTCTACTCCAAGAATTTTACATGCCTTGACCATGTTTTCACCGGCCACTGGATTTCCAAATCCATCATTGAAATGCACCGCAATCGGACGTAAGCCCAAAACTTTGGTCACATAATAAATGGTGTAGCTGCTATCACGACCTCCACTGATTCCGACGACGCAATCGTATTTTTTACCCGCACCCTTGGACTTAATTTTATCCACCCATTTCTGTGTGATGGCCACTCCCCTTTCGTCGTTGGGAAATTCGTTGACCATTTTATCGTGCAAAGCACAAAAATTACACTCGCCTTTGGAATCAAATGTTATTCCTGGGACGGTGGTGTCCATGATACAGCGATTACACTGCTGATATGGTATTGAGGAAGTTGTCATATTTATTTTTCGATCACATCAAATTTATATCCTTTGGCTTCCAACATTTTTCCAATGTCTGTGCCCTTGGCGGCTGGTGTTGGCACCTCAAACTCACCAATGATTAATTCGCCAGCAAACTCATTGAACTTGCCCTGAGCCATCATGCCTTCAGGGCCAATCAGCAGCGAACAGCCAATGCTCTTTTTCCCTTCGTATGGTCCTCCAACGATGTATCCAACACATGTCGTACCGATGATCACCATATTGTAGAGGCTTGCCAACGTTTTGTAAGGCTTGAGCCATTTCTCGTGATATGGATCGTCCTCTTCTGTCACCGAATAATCCACGGTCCACGAAGAAGGCGACAAGATAAATTGCGCGCCCATGCGTGCCAATGTATGCCCGATGCTGAGCGAGTCACGATAATTGTCGGCACAAATGTTTAGCCCTACACGACCAAACTCCGTATCAACGACATTCAACGTCGTACCAATTTGATAGAAAGGCCACTCCACATCAAGCAAGTTAATCTTATGGTATTTGAGCAGGATCTCGCCGCTGCGATTGATCAGCAGGGCGGTATTATAATTGCCATCGGATTTTTTTTCGGTCAAACCAGCGCAAATAAAAATCTTATGTTTAGCGGCTTGTTCGCACAAGATGTTGCTGTATTTACCGGGAATCGGCTCCGCTTCTTGCAAACCGCTGGGATGCGTCCAAGCAAAATCGAATGTCTCGGGAAGCAAAATGATATCACACTGCTGCGATGCAGCTTCTTCGATCATACGGATGGCTCGCTCCATATTGCGATCGGGTTCGCCACCTTCGACCAACAACTGCCCCAATCCTATTTTAACTTTTTTCATAGATGAATCTCCAATTACTTTTTGTAGAAAAAATATAAACTCACAAAAATGAATAGGGTGCCAATCGCTTTGTTCATGGTAAACCCTTCATCGAGTAAAAACACTCCAAACACAAGCACAAAGAAAAGGTGAAAAACGACGAGAATCGGATAGCCAATGCTCAAGTCGATTTTGTTGAGCGCCAAGAACCACAGCCCTGGAGCAGAGACGAACGCCACCAAAGCCGACAACAATATCGGTGATTTGATGAAGGTCCACATATAATTAAAAAAGGCACTGAAACTTGAAAAGTCGATATGCCCCATTTGATTGAATTTGGTTTTGACAATGTATGCCGCGTAAGAATCGAGCAACGCCGATAAGAAGATCAGGCCCCAAGTGGAGAAAAAATATTTCATGCTTTTTTCGAGGTATCTTTTTCAATAAAAAACAAAGGGCGTTTGCGGGTTTCATCCAATGTGCGCCACAGGTATTCTCCTATGATTCCCAACATAATCAACAAAACACCACCGCCGACTAACATCAACAATACTGATTCGGCCCAACCCGGTGTAGTATATCCTTTTAACGCTGCTACAAAAATGAACAACGCATACAAAAAACCGATCACCGCCGCCGAGATTCCAAGATATGTCATCAATTTCAGCGGAACCCCTGAAAAGGCCATGATCCAATCTTGCGCTAAACGAAGTCGACTTTTAAACGACCATTTGGATTTACCATTGAGTCGCTCACGACGATCATATAAAACACCTTCTTGACGAAAGCCGATCCAAATGATCAATCCGAACAACGAAGTATTTCTTTCAGAACAAGCATTGATAGCATCCACTGCCTTGCGATCAAGCAAATAAAAATCTGCGTTTGCCAAATCAATATTACTTTGGCCTGAATTGGCGAAAAACTTCAGCGTGTAATAGAACAACACAGCTGCCATTTTATCTTTAAACGTCTCTTCACGTGATCGACGAATAGCCCAAACAACTTGCACACCTGACTTCCAGCTATCGATCATCTGTTGTAATACCACAGGATTGTCCTGGCCATCGGATGATATACAAAGCACTGCATCGCCAGTGGAATGCGCCAGTCCTGCACGAATAGCAGTATGGCTTCCGCTACGGCGGCTGAGTCGAAGGCAACGTGCATTCGGATTGTTCAAAGCCGAAACTTGCTCCGCCGTTTGATCACTACTGTGGTCGTCAACAACAATAATTTCGAACGATGCAATAGAATCAATACCATTCATCACTTTGCACAATTCACCAATGACAAGAGCGATATTCTCTTGTTCATTGTAGGCCGGCATGACGATCGACAACTTCATTTTTGGATAGGTTTTGCTGGATTACCGGCCACAATGGCCCTTTCGGTTATTGGTTTCAACACGTTGGAGCCAATGCCTACCAAGGTTTGATCGGCAATGGTCACAAAATTGGAAATGCTGGTACGACTCCCGATGTAGCACGAACGACCGATGTGGCTATACCCCGCAACAATGACTCCACTGCCCATGAGCGTATAATCGCCGACACTGGAGTCGTGATGCACAACCGATTGTGGGAGAATCACGCAATGATCGCCGACACTCGCATTGCCACACAATACTACATTGGCCATGATCAAAACATTACGGCCAACGTGAGCACGTTGACTTATTTGCGCCGAAGGATGAATAACCGTTGCAAAACGCTCCGGTGGAATACCCAACTGTTCAATGATTTGTTGACGCATTGGAAAACTCGTCGGGCTTCCAGGCACGGCCAAAACTTGCGCCGCGGGGAAGTCTTCCAAGGCCTTGCGCGAAAAAATGGAATGACCCCAGGGCGAAAGACCTTGT
Source organism: Bacteroidota bacterium (assembly GCA_039796595.1). Classification (GTDB taxonomy): domain Bacteria; phylum Bacteroidota; class Bacteroidia; order Flavobacteriales_D; family Sanyastnellaceae; genus CANHSF01. The sequence goes on along the minus strand of JBDKJN010000231.1, from coordinate 2,382 downwards.
TTCTCGGGAGTATCATCCACAAAACCGATCAGCTCAAACTGCTCACCCAAGCAATCGAGCGCTTCGAGGCCGTTGCCGTTGTAAGGGAATATGAGAAGAGGAATGCGAGACATCAAAGCAAATCAATAATTATTTACTGCATCAATGACACGATCCACTTGTTCATCGGTCAATTCGGCAAACATGGGTAACGAGACACAATGAGAAGCGAGATATTCAGCATTGGGACAATCGCCAGGTTTGTAGTTCAAATGAGCATACGCCTTCTGCAAATGACAAGGCACAGGATAATGCAATGCGGGGAAAATATTATGTCCGTTGAGGTATTGCATAAATCCGTCACGATCGTCGGTGGTGATTACAAAGAGATGGAAAATGCTATCGGCCCATTCAGGTTGGTGTTGCATTTTGATCTTCGGATTTTTAATTTCCGACAAATAGCGCTTTGCGATGGCACGACGGCGATTGTTCCAACCCTCAAGGTACTTGAGTTTGATGCTTAAAGAAGCACCTTCGAGTCCACCCATGCGGTAGTTATAGCCAATCTCATCATGGTAGTAACGCACAGTACTTCCGTGATTGCGCAAAGAGCAAAGATGTTTGTAATGCGATTCGTTGTTGGTTGTAATACCACCAGCTTCGCCACAAGCGCCAAGATTTTTGCCCGGATAAAAACTGAAGCAAGCCATTTCACCGAAACCACCTACTTCTTTTCCTTTGTAACGAGCCCCTTGCGCCTGTGCAGCATCTTCGATGAGGTGTAAATTGTGTTTTTTACAAATGGCCAATACACCGTCGATATCGAAAGGTTGTCCATACAAATGAACGCCTGCAATGGCCTTTGTGCGTGGAGTTATTTTTTCTTAGATTTTAGAGACGTCGATTTCCCACGTATCTGCTGTGCAATCGACAAATACAGGAGTTGCACCGGCGTGAGAAACACCCCAAGCCGTTGCGATGAACGTGTCAGCTGGAACGATAACCTCGTCGCCAGGTCCGATGCCCAAAACGATCATGGCCAAATGCAAAGCCGTTGTGCCGTTATTCACACCCACGGCATATTGAGTTTGTGCATATTGTGCGAATTCCTTTTCAAAGGCCTCAACAAAAGGACCGCCGCTAAATGCCTTTTGAGCGTATACTTTTTCCCATGCAGCAAAAACTTCATCTTTGATTTGTTTGTGCTGGCCTTGTAGATCAAGACAAGGGATACGGGTTTGTGTCAGGGTTGACTCTGCCATATTCAATTGGATAATTAAAGTGCAAGCCGATTTCTCGGTGTTTTAGTTGGTTGGCTAAAAAATGAAAAAGGTCAAGAACCTTCATCACATAAAAGCGCCGCAAGATAATTCCAAAAGACTTGTCAGAAAAGGGTTTCGACAACTATTTCTACGGTTTTTATTGCCGTTAGAATTAGTTGATTCCGAGAAGGATATCGATTAACAAAATATTAAGGCTTGCGGTCAGTCACTTGACCGATAACTTTAGCTGGATTACCAACCACTATCGAATATGGCGGCACATCGCGAGTTACAACAGCACCTGCTCCGATTAAGGCATGTTCACCAATAGTAATTCCACATAAAATTGTTGCGTTGCTGCCTATGGATACACCCTTTTGGATGTGTGTTTCGACCATGTGCCAATCCGCTTCTGTTTGTGCAGATCCATCGGCATTGGTAGCTCGCGGGAAAAGATCGTTTGTGAACATCACACCATGCCCAATGAAACAGTCGTCACCAATGTGAACGCCTTCACAAATAAAAGTATGACTGGATACCTTGCAATTTTTGCCTATTGATGCGCCTTTCTGAATTTCCACAAATGCTCCCACTTTGCTCCCGCTATCGATTGAACAACCATAGGCATTCACGAAGTTGAATATTCTAACACCTTCGCCCAATTTTACATTGTTGAGGCTTTGTTTATCGTTTTGAATGGTAACCGTTTCCATTTAATTGCTCAATTTAATTTCCCGACCTTGTTGTTTTATAGACATCTGTGCAGCTTCCAAAATTTTCACAGTATTCAAACCGCTTCGATAGCTTGCTACAGGCTCATTTCCCGTCAAAATACTCTGAATAAAATCACGTGCCATTCCGGCCAAAGCCTCACCGCCTTGCAGTTTAGGAATGTAAACATCACCTACACGATAATCCACAAGGATGCGCTGTTTTTCTTCAGGAGTATGAACGCTATGAGCGGTTTCATACACTTTAATTTTTTCAGTTGGCTCCATGTCGTTAAACACCACCATTTTGTCATCGCCCCCCACTAACATCATGCGAATTTTGACGGGAGAAGACCAGCTGCAATTAAAATGAGCCATGAAGTCGTGCTGGTAATTGACACTCAAGTATGCGATGTTCTCAATTCCATTAT
>JBDKJN010000230.1:0-4241 GCA_039796595.1 Bacteroidota bacterium | reverse complement strand
AGGAGATCAAAAAAGCGCATCGCAAAATGGCCATGAAGTACCATCCAGACAAAGTAAAAGATCTGGGAGAACAACATGTCAAAAACGCCCAGGAAAAATTCGTAGCCGTTCAAGATGCCTACGAACAATTGAAGAAGGAAAGAGGAATGAAATAATAAAGAACCCTAACTTCTCTTTCAAGCTCGCTCTACTGATACGAATAGGTAATCGATGACATCTTTGACTCATCGAATACATCACGTGCCACTTCCACCAATTGATCCGATGTGATCAATTGAAGACGTCTGAATACTTCGCGTAGCGTATCGATTTGACCGAATAACATCAGGCTTTTGGCCAAATTGAACATGATCGCTGAACCGCTGTCGTGTGACAATGCGATCTGTCCCATGATTTGTTTCTTGGCCTCCTGCAATGCATGCGGAGTTAGTGGTTTAGCCTTGAGGACGTCAAGTTCTTTCCAGATCAGTTGCTTGCTTTTTTCAAGGTGTTTTTTTTCACTACCCACATAAATGGTAAAGACCCCACAATCACTGAAAGGTGCATAATTACTATCCACGTGATACGCAATGCCATGACGCTCGCGAATATTCATGCTGAGGCGATTATTCATCGCGGGACCACCGAGGAGATTGTTCAGTAAGCCCAATGCTGGCCTGCGGTCATCTTCAAATGCGTATGCAGGCGTACCCATGACGTAATGCACCTGATGAATGTCTTTGATGCTCTCTATATTTTTGGGTTTATAATGAAATTGATGTTGAACATCATCTCCTTTCTTCTTCAACTTCACGTCACCCATGTATTTTTCAACCAATGCCTTTAATTCATCGATTGAAATATTCCCCACAGAACTGAAGATCACCTGACCCCGCGTCAAAATACGTTTACGAAAATCGCTGAGGTGTTTGCTACCAAAACGTTCGAGCGATTGTTCGGTTCCCAATATGGTCCTTCCCATAGCACCTTGTCCGAAGATCACCTCATCGAATTCTTCAAAAATCATGTCAGCCGGGGAATCCTTGTAGCTATTGATTTCATCCACGATGACTTCCTTTTCCTTCTCAATTTCTTTCTCTGGGAAATTGGCATGAAAAACGATATCTGAGATCAACTCGATGGCACGTTCATAATCGTGATACAAGAATGAAGCATGTACCCACGTTTCCTCTTTGCTGGTAAAAGCGTTGAGCTCACCACCCACGGCATCCAATCGGCTGAGGATATGAAAGGTTTTGCGTTTCTCGGTTCCCTTGAATAGGCAATGTTCGAGAAAATGTGCTAGACCATGTTCATTGGTTCGTTCGTTGCGGCTTCCAGCACCAATCATTAAACCACAGTGTGCCACAGCCCTGTCCAGGTGTTGATGCACGATACGCAGCCCATTGGGCAGTTCGAGCACATGCACCTCGGGTTCGTTGTTGAAATGATCGATGACCTTCTTGGTAGGCATTATTAAGCGCGAGCGTGTTTGATCGAGAAAACAGTAACGAACAAATAACCAATGGTCAACATGCTATGGAAAATAAACAATCCGAAGTCATTGTACTTAAAGGCCAAGGTCAATCCCCAAATGAAATAACATGCCATAAGGAACTCGAATACTGTCAATGGAGAAATCTTTACAGCGCGGTACTTTTTGTCGGTCCAGGTCCCTGCCTTCTTCCCGCTAATAGCGAATTTAGGCGTGCGCACGAAGGCAGATTTTTTGCCTGTAAACCCTTCCATTACAGCAACGGCATTGTGCAATGACAATCCCATACTTACCGATAGGAAGGCCGGATATTCAACGATGAACCTTCCCATTTTTTGGAAGAAGGGTTGATCAGGACGAGAAACCCAATAGAAGAAGCCCAAGAAGAAGAAACTCACCAAGAAACATGTAGCAACAATAAATGCCCACTTTAAATCACCATAGGTGTTTTTGATAATGAGCATAGGAACGCTCAACAAACTTGTACCAAGGATACAAAGGAACACCACGCTATTCATCAAGTGAAACGCACCATGTACTTTTTGACCAAATGTGAGATGCGTAGCATTCAACACCTTTGGAAGATTTTTAATTGTACATTCAGCTGCACCCTTGGTCCAACGGAATTGTTGTGCTTTTAAGGCATTCATTTCGGCGGGTAATTCTGAAGGAGAGCCGATTTCAGGAAGGTAGATAAACTCCCAATTTTTAAGCTGAGCACGGTAACTCAAATCCAGATCTTCGGTGATTGTATCGCTCTCCCAGCCACCAGCATCGTAAATGGTTTTTTTACGCCAGATACCAGCAGTGCCGTTGAAGTTGATGAAATGCTGACCGGTGTTGCGGCCAATTTGTTCAACTGTAAAGTGGGCATCCAGACCGAATGCCTGCAAGCGCGTCAACAACGAATAATCTTCATTGAGATGTTCCCAACGCGTTTGTACAACACCGATGTTTTCATTGACAAAGAAGAAAGGCACCGTTTGGCGCAAGAAGTCTCTGCGTGGAACAAAATCGGCGTCAAAAATTGCTGTGAATTCACCGCGGCAAATATCCAATCCATAAGCCAATGCGCCCGCTTTGAAGCCTTTGCGCTCCGGGCGTTTTACGTGCTTAATATCGATGCCCAACTTTTGCTTTTCTGCGATTTTTTTCGCTGCAACCTCAAAACTTTCGTCCGTGCTATCATCTAAAACTTGAATTTCCAATTTATCCAGAGGATAGTCAAATGCGCAAACCGCGTCGATGAGTCGTTCGATTACGTATAGCTCATTGTACACCGGCAATTGGATTGTCACAACGGGTAGATCTGCATCGCTGATCTGTGGCTTTTTACGGCGATTCATACGCATTTTTACATACTGAATGGCCAAGCCCAATTGCACAAGGCTGTAGACAAACAAGAAAATCAGGAAACATCCGTAAAGGAAGATGGCCAGATATGCCAAATGATAAAATGGATCGGTCAAGACAGTAGGTATTAAATGGTTATTGTTTCAAAAATGCGTATTTCGCTATTGTAGTGATGATTTTATAGCCCGCTAAAATAGTTCCTTTCACGGTTCCAGAAACCTTACTTTTTCCAATCCTTTTATGGTAATTCACAGGAACCTCGGTGCACCTCATTTTTTGGCGCAAAGCCTTGACCTGCATTTCGACCGTCCAGCCATAGGTTTTGTCCTCCATTTTGAGGTCCATCAAGGCTTTGTGTCGTACGGCCCGAAAAGGCCCCAAATCGGTAAAGGAGAAGCCATAAATCCAACGAATAAGCGTTGTAGCCAGTTGGTTTCCAAAAATTTGAGGAATGGTCATGCTGCCCTTTTGACGCTGGCCTAACTCTCTTGAGCCAATAACCAAATCAAATTGACCGTCAACAACGGGTTGGATGACTTTAGGAAAATCACCGAAGTCATCGCTGCGATCACCATCCATAAAGACAACAATGTCGGGCTGTGCATTCTGACTAGCAATCCAGTCCATGGCCGCCAAACAAGCATAGCCATACCCTTTGCGCGTTTCATTCACCACCACTGCGCCAGCCTCTTGTGCTATCCTTGCCGTATGGTCCGTGCTGCCATTGTTGGCCACCACAACATGTCGCACATTTTGATTTACAGCGTCCCTAACTACCAAACCAATGCTTTGTTCTTCATTGAAGGCTGGAATTATGATATCGATGATCATGTTGCAAAGAAAAGCATTTCACCTTGGATAAAGATATCTCATGACCGTTAGATTTTACTTCAAAAAACACCTAATTTTGAGCTATGCTTCATCCCATTTACCGTTTCTTTTTGATAGCATTTGGGCTCGTATTGGGTTCACCAATCGCCTGGGCAGCAAAGGAAAAATTTTATGTGCCGCCAGTACTATGTTTTGAATTGGATCCTGCGGAGTGGGAACTCCCCTACTTGGCTCCTTATTACTACGATGCTGTGAGTTTTCGAAGTGGCCAAGCGGTCGAACTCACCTCCCGCAAGAGTAAAATCAAAATCAAAATTTCCTTCATCTATTTTGAAGATACGGCCAACCCTTGGCTGACATCCTACGATTCGGAATACAAAGCGGTGAAGGACATGGCACCAGAAGGCGATTTTGGCGCTTGGCAAACGCGCTATGTCGATGTGGCCAACAAAGGACAATTGATTTGGATTTCAGAAAAAATACCAAATGTCCGGGTGATCGTCTCAACGAATGCACCCATTAATCAAGCCGATAAAGTGGCCGAGGCCAGAGCCTTTATCGCCGGTGCGAAATGGGTCAGCCC
>JBDKJN010000229.1:0-3747 GCA_039796595.1 Bacteroidota bacterium | reverse complement strand
TCTGGATAACCAGCAACACCAATGCAAAAATTACTTCGGGTGGTGTCCTTCAAGTCCGGATCAAGGTAAATTCCTGAATTCATATTCACAGCTTGATCCACCAGGTCTTTCGCATACGAGTGTCCACTAGGATCTGGAACAAATCGACCTTCTGATTTGATCGGGTCTCCGCGCAAAACAAGAATATTGTCAACGCCTACAAAATGCAAATCAATCAATGCATCTTCGGTGTCTTGTTTGGTAAACCCGCCACAGATGATGTGTGGCACGGTATCTACTTTATATCGATTGGTGATGGCTGCGCAAATGCCTACGGTTCCAGGTCGTTTGCGAACAACATGTTTTTCCAGCAAACCATTGCCCGCGTTGCGAAAGACATACTCTTCGCGATGATATGTCACATCCACGAACGCTGGCTCAAACTCCATAAGCTGATCCATCGTACTGAAAATGCTGTCAATCGTTTGTCCCTTCAATGGGGGTAATATCTCAATTGAAAAAAGTGTTTTCTTCGATTGATTGATGTGGTCTATTACTTTCATTTTTAATCGTTCAAATTGGGACGCAATGCTTTGCGTGCTTCTTCTATTGATATGTTTTTACGTTCTGAATAAGAAGTCAATTGATCTTCTGTGATTTTGCCAAGTCCAAAATATTTTGCATCTGGATGTGCGAAATAATATCCGCTCACTGCGGCTGTCGGATACATCGCCAAACTTTCGGTGAGTTGTAATCCGATTTTTTCTTCAACTTGCAATAGCGACCAAATGGTTTGTTTTTCTAAATGATCTGGACACGCTGGATACCCTGGTGCAGGCCTGATTCCGCGATATTTTTCGTCAATCAGTGCTTCATTATCCAGACTTTCGTCAGCTGCATATCCCCAATATTCCTTTCGCACTAGGGCATGACAATATTCTGCTGCGGCCTCTGCCAGGCGATCGGAAAGTGCCTTCACCAAAATGGCATTGTAGTCATCGTGTTGTGCGGTGTATTGTTGCGCCAATTCTTCTGTGCCAAATCCCGCACATACAGCAAAACAGCCGATATAGTCTTGAATTCCTGCTTGCTTCGGTGCGATAAAATCTCCCAACGATAATTGAGGCTGACCTGCAGCGCGTTTCAATTGCTGACGCAATGCCATGAACTGATGCTCTGCATTGTGCGTTGTTTCTTCAACAACAATGTCGCCTGAATCGTTGCGATGGGCAGGAAACAAGCCAAACACGGCACGCGCTGAAATGGATGCTTTAGCAATCAATTCTTCCAACATGTGTTGTGCATCCGTAAACAATTGTTTGGCTTGTGCGCCAACAATTTCATCATTCAAAATTTTAGGATAGCGACCGGCCAATTCCCACGATTGAAAGAAGGGGGTCCAATCGATGTATGGCACCAAATCCTTCAAGGGAATCGATGATATCACATGAATTCCAAGCTGCTTCGGAACTGTGATCGTTGTCGTATCAAAAACGAGTTGCGCGCCTAAACGGCAACTCTCCTCATAACTCAAATAATTTTTTTGAGATTGTTGAGCGGCATATTGTTCGCGAACGCGTTGGTATTCTTCTCGTATGTTTTGTGCGTAAATGGCGCCGTTTTCTTTCTGTAATAAATCACTAACCACAGTCACAGCACGCGATGCATCGAGTACGTGAACTACTGGGGAAGAATAGTGTGGTTCAATCTTTACCGCTGTGTGCACACGTGAAGTTGTTGCGCCTCCAATTAATAGTGGGACATTCAATTTTTTCTCCTCCATGGCGCGACCTACCGTGATCATTTCATCCAGCGATGGAGTGATGAGGCCGGACAATCCTACCACATCAACTTTTTCTCGCACTGCCGTTTCTACTATTTTTTCAGTGCTCACCATCACTCCAAGGTCGAGAATCTCAAAATTGTTACACGCCAATACGACGCCAACAATGTTTTTTCCAATGTCATGAACATCACCTTTTACCGTGGCTAGTAGAACTTTTCCGGCTTTGTTTCCCGCTTGTGCTGATTCTGCTTCCAGGTACGGTTGTAAATAGGCTACTGCTTTTTTCATTACGCGCGCGCTTTTTACGACTTGAGGCAAAAACATTTTTCCGGAACCAAAGAGATCACCAACTACGCTCATCCCCTGCATTAGTGGACCTTCTATAACTTGAAGTGGCTGCCCGTATTTTTGGCGAGCTTCTTCCGTGTCTGCATCGATGAAATCTGTAATTCCTTTAACCAAACTATGTGAGAGACGTTCTTCAACGCTACCATTTCTCCATGTTAGATCAACGGTTGACTCTTTCTTTGCATCGCTTTTGTTAGCGTCAGCATAAGCCAATAATTTTTCTGTGGCATCGGCCGTGCGATTGAAAAGTACATCCTCTACAAGTTCCATCAATGGTTTGGGCACCTCATCATAAACCTCCAGTTGGGAAGGATTGACAATACCCATATCCATACCGGCTTTGATACCGTGATATAAAAACGACGCATGAATGGCTTCACGCACTTGATTATTTCCTCTAAACGAAAAGGACACATTTGAAACGCCCCCGCTAACCAAAGCTCCGGGAAGGTTTTCTTTGATCCAGGTAGTCGCTTTGAAAAAATTGATGGCGTTCTCTTTGTGTTCTTCCATGCCTGTGCCGACAGGGAAAATATTTGGATCGAATATGATATCTGATGGTGATATACCAGCTTGTTTGGTCAATATGGTGTAAGCTCGTTCGCAAATAGAAATGCGTCGTTCATAACTGTCTGCTTGCCCTTCTTCATCAAAAGCCATTACGACCATTGCGGCTCCGTAACGTTTGATTTTTCTTGTTTTGATTAAAAAATCTGTTTCACCTTCTTTTAAAGAGATAGAGTTCACAATGCCTTTGCCCTGAATGCACTTTAAGCCAGCTTCAAGGATTTCCCAATTGCTGGAGTCAATCATGATTGGAATGCGCGCTATCTCTGGCTCACTTGCTACCAGGTGAAGGAATCGAGTCATGGCCTGAACTCCATCGATCAATCCTTCGTCCATGTTGACGTCAAGGATTTGTGCCCCGCCTTCAACTTGTTCCTTTGCAACACGAAGTGCTTCATCGAAGTTTTCTTCCTTGATCAATCGCAGGAACATCTTTGATCCGGTCACATTGCAGCGCTCGCCAACATTGATGAAGTTGGATTCACTGGTAGCGATGAGGGGCTCTAGGCCTGACAGTAATAATTTAGCAGGGGTAGACACTTTTAGACGGATGTTGTTAGGTGAATAGGACGTGGTGTGTAGCGTGCTGCAACTTTGGCGATCGCGGAAATGTGATCTGGTGTTGTGCCACAACAACCACCTAAAATGTTGACCAGTTGTCTTTGGCAGTAATGTTCTACCAAAGCAGCCATTTCATCAGGACTCTGATCATAGTGGCCCATTGCGTTGGGTAATCCTGCATTTGGGTATGCGCTAATGCCTGCGGTGGTAGTCTTTCCAATCGCAGCAACATGGGCCATCAATTGTTCTGCACCTAATGCGCAATTGAAACCGATGCTAAGCAATGGTGCATGGGACATCGAAATAACAAAAGCTTCAGGGGTTTGACCGCTCAACGTGCGTCCACTGGCATCAGTGATGGTGCCGCTAATCATTATTGGAATAATTTGTTGATTTGGTTTAGTTCGTTGTTCTGGATGTGCAACTGCGCCGCGTTCTTCAATCACATCCATTGCGGCGTGAAGCGCCGCTTTTGCGTTCAATGTATCAAATATGGTTTCTATCAA
>JBDKJN010000228.1:0-11043 GCA_039796595.1 Bacteroidota bacterium | reverse complement strand
AAGGACACTTTTCCAGTTTACGATGCTACTAGAGAATTGTCGAGTGACAATGTCTTGCGCGAGTCGTATTGGATATATAACGATGAAGGCAAACAGACATCGTATCTATCAAAAGTTGAGGGAAAGGAAGAAACGAAAGTTTTGATTTTCTATGATGAGAATGGCTATGTGAAGGAACACCAGCATTTTTATCGGGGTGCAAGAAATGAAGGAATTAAACGCTGGGATTGGACTAAAACATCCAAGGGCTATGAGGTATTTTATGAAGATGATGGTGAAATGTCCTATACGAAGTCGGTTGAGCACGCTTGTGACGACAAGCTATGCAAATGGCTTTATGCAAGTTTGAAACCTTGGCCGTCCTCGGAGTCTTTGGAGGGTAAACTGGATCAATTGCAATTGACAGGATATGTCGAATACGATCAGCAACGTCGCGTTGTATTCCAGCAGAATTATCAGGATAACGGTCGCCTAACGTATCAGGCGAAGCATGTATTTAGCAAATGATTATTGTTGCAGGGCAAGGTCATACTGCAAAGAGACCTCTGACCAATTGATGCGTTCAAGTATCGCGTTGATGTAGTCTACTCGGCGGTTCTGATATTTCAAATAGTAGGCATGTTCCCAAACATCTATGCCAAAAATGGGTATACCGGGTTGCTCTACAACGGCCGCCATCAAAGGGTTGTCTTGATTTGGTGTTGAACTAATAAAAAGATGCCCGTCCTTGTGCACGGATAACCAGGCCCAGCCGCTTCCGAAGCGATTTTTAGCGGCCTCAAGGATTTGTTTTTTCCATTGCTCTTCTCCACCGAAATCTTTTGTGATACGATCCTGCAAGACGGCGCTTTTTACATTTTTATCGGTGGGAGCAATCCATTTCCAGAACATGCTGTGGTTGTAATGTCCTCCTGCATTGTTGCGCACTGTAGCGTCATCGCTATCAACCAATTTACAAATCTCATCGATAGTTCGACCGTTTCCTTTGTAAGGTTGGTTGTTTAGGGCTTTGTTTAATTTATCGATATACGCCTGATGGTGCTTAGTGTGATGGATTTCCATGGTCATCGCATCTACCGCGGGTTCGAGCGCGTTGTATGCATATCCTAAACCGGGCAATTGAAAAGGCACTAATGTCGGAGGATGACTATGCTGGATGATCTTATTACTACACCCTAGTATAGGCTGAAAAAGAAGGCCTGTACCAAGAATCCCAGCTGTTTTTAAGAATGTTCTTTTTTTCATGGCGACGATGATGGTATCAAAGATCGTGAATTATTAAAGCGATCCTACATCATTCGTACAAGGAATGAAAATTATGTAGCACATGGTGTGAATTTCCATGTTCAGCGATTCGAAACTATCTTGCCGTCGCATATATGCTTTAATCATGAAAAAAGTTTTTTGGATACTTCTGACCTTAATGATTGCCGGTGGTGCTGCCATGTGGTGGTTTGCTCGCCGTGATAATAATATGTATCGCCTGGTCCCCAAGGATGCCCATATTGTAATGTCATTGAGTATTCCTGCGCTCGCATCCGAATTATCTCCTGAGCTATTGGGTCGTTTCAATATGATGGACTCACTCCGCAAGGAATTATTGAGTACGGGAGATACAGCAAAATTCGATCGCATTCGCAAGTTGCGTGAATCGGGTTCCAATTTCGGTATCGACTTTCTCTCTGACTTGGTTTACTTTCTGACGCGATATGAAGGTCTCGATTTTCATGGGGTTGTTTTTGATATATCGGATCCAGCGGAGTTTCGAAAACTAATTGATGCTATCGACCCTAATCAGTATGTTGATATGCGCGCGAATTACTCAGTGATTGATCTTTCGGATGGTATGTTCTTGGCTTGGAACAAACGTGGAGGAATATTGATCAAAAACGATTACAATTATGCATATGCTCGAAATATTATTCGCTCCAACTTTATTGTAGAAACGTTTAACCGAACGGAAAAGGAATCCATTTTATCCATGGAGGCTTATCAAAATAGTAAAAAACCTGAATTTTTATTTCAAATCTATGCCAATGCCATGGCTATGGACACTGCTAAGGTGCGGGTGTATGAAGATGGAATGGAGATGTTGCAGAAAAAGGATCAGCTAGGATTCAGTCTTATCAAAGATACCTATATGATAGGTGGGATAAAACACGCCGATCAATCGTTAATTTTTGATTTTAAAATTATTTCTTGGATGACCGGCCAACCACTTAAAAATGCCGGTGAGGCAAGAGTTCTCAGCGAAGCTCATGCACGCAAACTCTCTGAAGTGAATCCAATTTTTATGTTGACCATGGGACAGCGTGATGAAAATTTGGATTCATTATTTATGAGTGAAACAACTAAAAAGCCTGTTGAAGAAGTGATGGCCAAAATGAACTGGACGGAGCAGGATATGAGATCAATTCTGAATGCTGAAATGTCTTTCTCGTTTTATGGGATATCTCGAGTTCCATTTGACCCCAACGTGGATCAATTGCCGTTTAGCCGTGATTTGGTTGGTACAGATGAATCGGGCAAGGTTTATATGAAGGTGCCTGCGTTTAATGCCGAGTTTGTTCACAGCGACAGGGCTTTGCTCGACCGCACTATGGAAAAGTTATGTGAGTACGATGAATATTTTAAGCGCTACGAGGATCATTTTTTGTGTAGTGCATTCGGATTTAATTTTCATGTACGACCAACGGAAATGGGGGTGAAAATTGGCAACTACGATGCAAGTTTACATGTGAATGAAACGCGCAATCCCGGGCCTTATCAAGATCAGGTTTTAAATAATGTTACAAAGTATCCGTTTTATTTGTACACCAATCTCAATGGATCGACGTACAATGCAGATACCAAAGATTTTATGGAGAAATATTCAGATTCAATGGAGCAGGCCAGCGTGTGGTCGAGCCAGTTTGAATATCTAGAGTTCAAAGGGGATTATGGCGAAGTTCAAATGGTGTTGAAGTTTAAGGATGGTGATGCCAAATTATTGGATCGAATTATACACCTTATGGATGCAATCCGCAACCCAATTGTAAGTTAACGCCATGTCTGAAATAATCATTGATCACATTTTGCCCGATTTTTTTACCACGGTAGAGCGGCGCGAAAGCAATGTATGGGGCCAGCGATTGACGTTCGAAGAGGGGAGGTTTTATGCGGTGAGCGCCGCTTCTGGCAAAGGGAAGTCCACTTTGCTGAATTATATTTTCGGAATCAGAAAAATTCCTAATGGAGATGTATTACTGAATGGTCGTTCGGTTTCGACATGGTCAGCTGATGAGCGGAGCAATATGCGTTCGACTTCTTTGAGTATGGTATTTCAGGATTTGCAACTGTTTGGTCATCTATCAGCGCGAGAGAATATCGCATTGAAACTGGCTAGGTCCAATGAGAGCACGTGGGAGGAGGTAGAGAATTGGGCTCGCCAGATGGAAGTATTCGATTTGCTGGATCGTCGGTGCGATCGTTTGTCGCTGGGTCAGCAACAGCGCATTGCGATTTTGCGGGCTTTGTCTCAGCCTTTTGAATGGTTGCTGATGGATGAGCCAACAAGTCATCTGGACGAACACAACGCTCAGCGTGTGATGAAGTTGGTACAGGAAGAGTGTAAAAGGAGAGCTGCAGGCTGCATTGTTTCTACTCTTGAGCGTGTACCTTTTTTCGAAGTGGATCAAACGGTGTATTGTTGATATGCGAAAAATACTTCAACAGGAAATATCAAAATGGCAAATAGCACTGGTTATGCTGGCCTCCATCCTGGGTATGGTCTGCATGGGCCTACCGATGATGTTGGCCGATGATGCCACGCAGATGCTCCAACATGAGCACCGACTTTTCGATGAGAAATTTCTAGTGTTGAATAAACGGGTTACAGTAATGAATACACTGGGCGTTGGGGATACCGGGTTTTCGCGCGCAGAGGTGGACAGTTTACGGCGGGTGAAAGGTGTGGAAAAAGTGGGAACTTTTGAAAGCAATGCCTTCGAAATTTGGGCGGAAGCTAATTTTGGTGGCGCTCAAGTTTTGCGCACCCAGATGTTTTTGGAAGGTGTTGAAGATGAGTTCATCGATGATCCGCCTCCGGGTTGGTTTTGGAGCGAAGGTCAAGAGGAAGTGCCCATCATGGTGCCTACAGATTATTTGGCACTGTATAATTTTGGATTCGCCCCAGGTCAGAATCTCCCCGGTATATCAAAGGATTTGGCTCGGCAGTCCACCTTTACCTTGAATGTTTCTGGAAATGGCAAGCATGCAGAATTTGTGGGCCGAATAGCTGGTTTCAGTGATCGCATTGAAACTATTCTGGCTCCTAAGTCATTTCTAATTTGGGCCAATGCTCAATTCGCTCCACACGTGGATGAAACACCCAAACGTGTGATTGTAAAGGCCGCCGAATCGGTTGCATTACAAAGCACCATGATGGATCGTGGCTACGAAACGAATAAGGAACGATTGCAGTCTGTGCGATTTCAGCAATTGGTACGCCAGGCTATGGGGTCATTCGCTATCCTCGGGATGGTGTTGCTCCTGCTTGCCATTGGAAGTTTTATTTTGTTCTCTACCTTGTTGGTGACACGTTCTGAACAGCGCTTGCAGACACTCTTTTTGTTGGGGTATACTAGGCGTGAATTGGCCCTTTTGGTTGGCCGAAAAGTTTTGATTTTTCCGGTAATAGCTTTTGTTCTCGCGGTGCCAACAGCCCTGTTCTTGCGATGGTGTATAGTGAACCAATTGCGCGTATTTATTGGCGATATTTCGTGGTGGCCTGGTTGGTTGTCTCTGCTAGGAATGCTGGTGGTACTCGTTGTATTTGCGACTTTTGCCCTTCTCGACATGTGGCGGCAACTCACCCTTATTCAACGCCCGCGCCCTTAAAGATGGGGAGTTCTCAATCACTAGAAATGTTTTGATTTTCGATTTTGCGACTAAAAAATGGGTGGAAACCACTTCGTCTGTTGATTGAAATGCCAATGGTGTAGCACCTTTCGAAGCGCCGTCATCGCTTGTAAAGGGCATGGCATGTCAACATTGTGGTGTCAAAACTCTCTGCGAAGTGCACGATTTGTAGCAGTCTGTCGTTCTATTTTGCAAAGGGGCATTCGATTTGATTCCGAAGGACGGTGAGGGCATTACAAATCATAAAAAAAGTATTGATTTACAGCTTGGCAACGGTGGTTGCCATTGCTGCGACGCTGTACGTTGTGCTTCGTTATTACGAAGATGATGTAGTCACTTACGCTTTCGAAAAGTCAAAGGACGTGTTCACTCGTCCTGTCAATGTGGGGGACATCGATTTAGCCTTTTGGCATACTTTCCCAAACGCTTCTTTGCACTTGAGTGACGTGTTTATTCCAGATGCTTTCGATGAGGCAGATACTCTCCTACAGGCGGAAGACATTTATCTTGAATTCAACCTCTTTGATTTGTTTCGAAAGAAATATGAATTGCTCGAAATGGAAGTCGATGCTGCTACGACCAAAATAAAATACAATAAGAAAGGAGAGGACAACTACCATTTTTGGAAACCGAGCGATGATACCACCGGATTTTCTGTAGCATTGGAAGAGGTCTTGCTAACCGATGTTCGTTTCTATTATCGAGATGAATCTACTCAAAAGGTAGTGGATGTTTACACAGCCAAAACCAAAGCGGGAGGCGACTTGACTCAAGCGAAATGCGAACTCAAAGTTGAGTCCGACTCCTTTATTCGATCTTTGTGGTCCAATGGTACAACGTTGTGGCAACAACAGAATATTGGATGCGAGGCCACTATTCAAGCGCAATTTGACGAGAAACATTTTCTCTTCCAACGTGCGGAACTTGAATGGGGTGATGTGGTGGTTTATGTTGATGGCGTCATTCAAACTAAAAATGACTCCTATTTTGACCTGACCATAAACAGTGACGGATTGAGCTTGGGACAATTGACGTCACTTCTACCGGAGCACCAAAAGGCCAACGTGAAACGGTATTCGCCTACTGGCGAGGTCGATATATCCGCCAGCTACAAAGGCACGCTGTCAAAAAAGAGTAGTCCCAAATTGTACGCTCAATTTAATCTTCGCAATGGAACTATGGATGCTCCAAACGGCGAAGTTGAATTATCGGATATCGCCATTCAATCCACCATTCAATCTGAAGCCGATGGTTGGCGCATTGATATTTCGAATTGTGGAGCAGGATTGGCAGGGGGCAGATTTCAAGGTAATGGCAGCATTCACGCTGGCCAACAAACAAAGGTCGACCTCAATGTTTCAGCGCAAGTGGATGCGGCGGATCTCAAACATTTTTTCAGTCTGGACACTTTGGAAGTATGCAATGGCCTGATTCAACTGGAACTTCAGAGTAAGGGTGAATTGCGAATGGCACCTGGTGATTCTTTGCTTGACATCACTGCACTGCACAATACCGGGCAAGCGAATTGGAACAATGGTGAAATGAAGCTTAAAAATTCTAACCGTCTGTTCACCGGGATACAAGCAGCATTTCAACTGGACAATGCCGATGCACATGTAAAGGGCTTGAATGGTGTGGTTAATGGATCTGATTTTTCTATCAACGGCTCCTTCAAAAACTTAATTCCTTTTTTGTTGGATGACAACCAACGACTTTTGATCGAGGCCTCGCTTTATAGCAGAATGATGGACTTCAATCAATTGTTGGAAACCAACCAAGGCTCAGGTGAAGCCTATCGTTTGACCATGCCCAAGCGTATTGATTTTTCATTTCAGTCACACGTGTCGAGATTTGTATTTCGTCAGTTTTATGCAGATGATATCCGATGTGTTGCCCATTTGCAAAATGGCCGTTTTTTCATTGATCCGTTGACTTTAAAAACGGCTGGCGGAATGCTAAATGCGCAACTGAGCTTAGATGAAACCAATAGCGATCAATACTTTGTGAATTGTCTGGCCAATGTCAAAGACATGAATATTCAGGAGTTGTTTCGAGAGTTCGAAAACTTTGATCAGACATTTATACAGGAACGCCATTTGCGTGGCAAAGCAGATGCAATGGTGCAATTTCAAGCGCCGCTTTCATCGGCCCTCGAAGTTCGGTATCGCGACTTATACAGTGTCATTGATTTAAAAATTGCAGAAGGGCAATTGATAGGCTTGGAGAGCTTGCAGGAGGTGGCCGTCTACCTCAAGAGCAATAAGTGGATAGCGCCATTTGTTGATGAAGATCGCTTTGCAGAAAAGCTCAAAGACATACGGTTTTCAACTTTAGAAAATACAATAGAAATCAAAGATGAAGTCATTGATATTCCTGTGATGGATATTCATAGTTCCGCAATGGATATCTCAATCAGCGGCCAGCATCGATTCAACAATCAAATCAATTACACCATTGGTTTCAATTTGAGGGATATTCTTTTGCGCCGTCAAAAGGAATGGCAAGAGCAAGACGATGGCTTAGGCAAACAACTGTTTATCTTTATGCGTGGCACTACAGAACATCCGGAATTTGGATTGGACAAGGATGCTGCGCGTAGTGACCGCAAAGCGGAAATGGAAAACGAAAAACAAAACGTGAAGGCCTTGTTGAAGGAGGAATTTGGCTTATTTAAAAAAGACAATCAAGTGGGAACATTCCAGGAGAAGACACAACCCAAAGAAACCACCACCACCATTGAATGGGAAGGATTTGATCCGGAACAAGAAAAACCTAAGGAACAGGAAACGCCCGTGAAACCCAAGAAAGAGACATCGCCACCAGCAGATACCAAGAAAAAGAAAACACCAAAATGGCTACAGGAAAAGGACTAAACGATACTCCTATTCCAGAGGATTTTGTGAACCGAATGAATGTTCGGTATGGAGAGGCGTGGACCAGGGAGTTGTGTACCGCGTTGTCGGCTGACCCAATGACCTCCGTTCAAATTAACCCGAACAAAGGGCATGGTTTATTTGAGGAGGAAGATCGTGTTCCATGGTTTCCGCTCGGCCGTTATTTAAAGGAGCGTCCGGTTTTTACCCTCGATCCGCTTTATCATGCAGGGGCTTATTACTCACAAGAATCTTCTTCGATGTTTTTGTGGCATGCGCTGCAATCATTGCCACTCAACGATCAAACCAATTTGCGGGTCTTGGACATGTGTGCAGCTCCCGGGGGGAAATCGCTGCTCTTGTCTCATTTTATTGGTCAACGAGGAGTGGTGATTGCCAATGAAATCAATAAACAGCGCAATGCGATACTGGTTGAGAATCTCATCAAGAGTGGTGTGCAAAACACTGTCGTTTCAACAGCGCAAGCAGCTGACTGGGGTGAGCATCAGGAATTGTTTGATGTTATTTTGGTAGATGCTCCGTGCAGTGGTGAGGGCATGTTTAGAAAGGATGCACAGGCGCGGTCCGAATGGTCATTGGCCAACGTCGAACGCTGCGCCATCCGTCAACGGGAAATACTGGATCAACTCCTGCCTGCTTTGCGTCCTGGGGGTTTTCTCATTTATAGTACCTGCACATTTGACGACTCGGAAAATGAAGAGGTACTACAATATGTCATAGATCAACATGGCTACACCAATTATAGGCTTGTCGTGGAGAATGAATGGAACATTGAGTCTCAGGATGAATTGAAGCCGGGATATCGGTTTTGGCCACACCGCGTAAAGGGTGAAGGGTTTTTTATGGGAGTTTTGCGAGCTCCTGAGCATGAAGGTGCGCGGGCAAAATTGAATCTGCGACCGAAGATTTTATTTCCCGAAATTGATCGCAAGCAACGTCAGGTGATAACGAAGTGGTTTACGGACGATGTGGTGTTTATGGATGGACGTGGGCTATGTTACCGTGAAATTTTGCCCTTGCTTGAACTCAATGCATTGGCGCAAAACATTTATTTCACGATGCCGGGAGCGCCTCTGGGCGAAATCAAGCGCGATGATTTTATTCCTCATCCTGCTTTAGCTCTTGCTTGCAACTTGCAATTGGAGGTGGATCGTGTGGAGCTAAGTTGTAACGACGCCTTGACTTTTTTGAGAGGTGAGGTGTGCCCGATTGAACCCGGTCAGGGTTGGGCCATAGCCCAATACCAGGGCCAATCATTGGGTTGGATGAAGCGAATGGGTGCGAGAATGAATAATTATTACCCAAAAGAATGGCGCATTCGTATGCGTTGACCTGAAAGGCTTACGTTATCTTTGCCCCTCAGATTTTTTCTGCTATGTCCGAAAAACAACACCGATACGATGTCGCATATATGAAGATGGCCATTGAGTGGGCAGCTTTGTCGCATTGCACCAGAAAAAAGGTCGGAGCATTGTTGGTCAAAGACGGGATGATCATTAGCGACGGATACAACGGTACACCAAGTGGTTTTCCGAATATGTGTGAAGACGATAATGGCGATACGCATTGGTATGTGCTACATGCAGAGGCCAACGCAATTCTCAAAATTGCGCGATCCACCAATAACGCAAAGGACTGTACGCTGTATATCACCTTGTCACCGTGCAAGGAATGTTGCAAATTGATTCTTCAAAGCGGCATTCGGCGAGTGGTTTATCATAATGCGTACAAAGACATCACCGGGCTCGACTTTCTGGCCAAATCGGGCATAGAGATCACTGAATTAGCGGTTCTTTGAGCCGCTTGAGTAGGCTTAGTGTCAGGCCCTTGTCAAGTATTATAAATTTTTAGTGCTTGTTCAACTGCAATGTCCTCATGAATGTGTAATTTGCGGGCTACTTTGGTCAAGTTCGTGACATCAGTTGGTGTCCATTGCAACCATAGTTTGAGATACACATGAAGGATGAACGTATTATCACCAACACCAATGGTGAACTCCAATCTGAAAATAACGGAAAAACTCCATCGCCTTTTCAACCCATTTTTTATGCGGGTGTTTTGATCATTGGAATGTTTATCGGCACCAACTTAGGGGATAAGAACATTCTGCAGGTGAAGACCACCAAAGAGGAAAATCCCAATAAATTAGTGAGTTTGATCGATTACATTGAGGACAATTACGTGGACAGTGTAGACAAACGAAAACTCATTGATGATGCCATTCGTAGTGTGTTGGAGAATTTGGATCCACACAGTTACTACATGACCGCCGAGGAGACGGCAGAAGAACAGGAAAAAATGCAGGGTAAATTTGGAGGTGTCGGCGTTGAGTTCATCATTCTGAGAGATACGCTTATGGTCGTGAAGACCGTAGACGATGGTCCAGCGATGTCGGCGGGTGTTCAGGATGGAGATCGGATCATCAAAATTGAAGGTGCCGAGATTTCTGGAAAAACACTAAAAAGCGATAAGGTACAGTCGATGCTGAAAGGTGAACCCGGCACCAACGTGAACATTACAGTTTATCGCAAAAATGAAGGAAATAAGGATATCACCATCAAACGTGGAAGTATTCCTATCAAGAGTTTACAGGCCTCATTCATGGTGAACGATACCGTGGGGTATATCAAACTCGATCGCTTCGCACTGACTACCTACGCTGAGTTTATGAAGGCGGCTTCTGAAATGGAATTAAAAGGCTGTAAAAAAATCATTTTTGATTTGCGTGGCAATGGTGGCGGATTGATGGATCAGGCTACAAAAATTACGGGTGAGTTCTTGCCAAAGGATACGCGATTGCTTTACACAGAAGGTTTGCACAACGGTAAAGACGAGGTGTTCACGGACAAAGACGGTCAATTCCTGAAAATGGGCTTGGTGGTGTTGATTGACCAAAACTCAGCTTCTGCCAGCGAAATTGTTGCCGGCGCTCTGCAGGATTGGGACCGTTCCATCACCGTTGGACGTCGTTCTTTTGGTAAGGGATTGGTGCAACATGAAATGGAAATGGCCGATCGCAGTGCGTTGCGCTTGACGGTTGCTCGCTATTATACTCCTTCAGGAAGATGTGTGCAAAAACCTTACGGAGACAGCATTGCCTATCATGATGACTTCCATCAGCGTTTGCTCCGTGGTGAATTTACGGTGGCGGACAGCGTTCATTTCCCCGATTCGTTGAAGTACAAAACGGCTGCGGGCCGCACGGTTTATGGAGCAGGTGGCATTATGCCTGACATTTTTGTTCCAATGG
>JBDKJN010000227.1:0-7239 GCA_039796595.1 Bacteroidota bacterium | reverse complement strand
CTTGCGCGCAATTACAAAAGGAATATCGAATCGTGCCTTGCGCTACGACCTTACCGTTCCCTTTGCGCGTTACGTGGTGATGAATCACAACAAACTCACCTATCCTTTCAAGCGCTCGCAGATTCAAACCGTATGGCGTGCAGATCGTCCGCAAAAAGGCCGTTATCGTGAATTTTATCAATGCGACGCCGATGTGGTGGGCAGCGATAGCCTATTGTATGAAGTAGAGTTGGTTCAATTGTTTGATCATGTTTTGACCAACTTGCAAATTCCTTCGATTATCAAAATCAACAACCGCAAAATTCTAGCGGGTATTGCAGATATCGCGGGTATTGGCGATCGCATGATGGAGATGACCATCACCATCGACAAATTGGATAAAATCGGTGTCGAAGGTGTGATGAAGGAATTGCGCGAACGCGGCATGAGCGAAGAGGCAATTTCCATTTTACAACCTTTTTTTGATCTTCAAGGAAGCACCAAAGACAAACTCGCTCAACTGCGCACTATTCTTCAAGCATCTGAAATAGGTACCAAGGGATTGGATGAATTGCAAACCGTGTTTGACCATGTTGAACAACTCGGTTTAAGCAGCGCCGAAATAGAATTGGATGTCACCCTTGCAAGAGGATTGAATTATTACACTGGAGCCATCTTTGAAGTAAAAGTCAAGGGCATGCAATTCGGCAGCATCTGTGGTGGCGGACGTTACGATGATCTCACAGGCATTTTTGGATTGCCCGGTGTGAGCGGCGTTGGAATTAGTTTTGGCGCTGATCGACTGTACGACGTTATGCTTGACTTGGGATTATTTGATCACGTCAAAGTGCAGAACACACAAGTATTGGTGGCCAACTTTGGCGGAGCCGAAGAACAAGCATCCATGCAGGCTGTGCAAGCACTTCGCAAGGCTGGCATTCGCACTGAAATGTATCCCGATGCAGCCAAAATGAAAAAACAATTCAAATATGCTGACGATAAATCTATTGGGCATGTATTAATCATTGGCGAGGAAGAACACAAACAAGGCATGGTGCAATTAAAAAACATGGCAACGGGCGAACAAGTCACCTGTACCATTAACGAAGCCATTACAAAAATATGAGTAGCTCACAACTATTGATAGGTATGCTCACCCATGAATTGTGGGGCAATTTGCGTGTGATCGAAACGATGCAACAAAGCAATGCTATTCCTGATCGTGCTCGCATTCTACTTGGTCACATGGCAGCATCTCAACACGTTTGGATTTCACGCATCAAAGGCGAGGCCTTCACGATGGCCGTATTCCCAGATATTTCAGTGGAAGAATGCAAGAATCTTTTTCATAGTCATCATCAACAATTGATGGAATGGGCATACGATTCGGACAAACTACAGTCCATCATTGCTTATACTACAACCACAGGTCAATCGTACACCAACACGGTTGAAGGCTTGCTTACGCACATTTGTTTACACTCGCAATATCACCGCGGACAAATCAACCAATTGATGAAACCATTGGTAGATCATGTCAACGATGTCGATTACATTCAATATCTCCGCTCTTTATAAAACCATCCTATGCGCATCATTTCATTCAACGTCAACGGCATTCGTGCCATCATGAAAAAAGGCCTTGCTGACAGTATCAGCCAGATGAAGCCCGATATCATTGGATTTCAAGAAACAAAAGCCAACGATGATCAAGTGGCCGAAGCACTCAAAACTGTTGAAGGCTATCATTTGTATAGCAGCAGTGCAGTTCGACCTGGCTATTCTGGTACAGCGATTTTGTCGAAAGAAAAACCATTGTCGGTGGTCTATGGTTTGGGCAAAGAGATTCATGATCAGGAAGGCCGCACGATCACTGCCGAATACAAGGATTTTTATGTGATCAACAGCTATATACCGAACAGCGGAAGTGAGTTGGCACGTCTTCCCTACCGCAAAGAATGGGATGCTGATATGTTGAAGCATTTGCAAAAGTTGGAGGCAAAAAAGCCAGTTATTTTCATTGGTGATATGAATGTCGCACATCAACCGATCGACCTTGCAAATCCGAAAAGTAACTACAACAAATCAGCAGGTTATACCCAAGATGAAATCGATGGTATGACTACCTACAAAGACCATTTTGTGGATACGTTCCGCCACTTCAATCCAGAAACTGTGAAGTATAGCTGGTGGAGTGCGCGATTCAACTCACGTGCAAAAAATGTGGGCTGGAGAATCGACTATGTGTTGACTTCTAAAAGTCTGTTACCTCGCATCAAAGATGCATTTATACTCAACGAAATCGAGGGCAGCGATCATTGTCCAGTGGGGATTGAAATCAAATAAAAATGGATTCGAACACGGGCATACGCATCAATAAATACCTCAGCGAAATGGGCTTTTGCTCTCGCCGAGCAGCGGACCAATTGATCGAAGAAGGCCGTGTTACGATCAATGGACAAGTTCCAGAAATGGGAACTCGTGTTCAGCCCGGAGATGTCGTGAAAGTGAATGGCCGAGCGATCACTTCAACCAATGAGAAGCCTGTATACATTGCATTGAACAAACCCATTGGTATCGTTTGCACAACAGATACGAGAAGAGAGAAAAACAACATCATCGACTTCATCAAATTCCCGCAGCGTATTTTTCCGATTGGACGATTGGACAAACCCAGTGAAGGTCTAATTCTGCTGACTAGTGATGGCGATATCGTCAACAAAATTCTTCGAGCCCATAACGCGCACGAAAAGGAATATGTAGTGAGTGTAGACAAACCGATCACCAAAGATTTTTTGCGTAAAATGGGGTCTGGTGTGGAGATACTCGACACCGTTACAAAACCATGCAAAGTGTTTCGTCACGATCAATACACGTTTACCATCGTTCTTACGCAAGGGCTAAATCGCCAAATTCGTAGAATGTGCGAAGCACTGGGCTACCATGTCAGTCGATTGAAACGCGTTAGAATCATGAATATCGAACTCGACTTACCACTAGGGCAATGGCGGCATCTGACCGAAAAAGAATTGAGTACGATCAAGCGTATGGTCGAACATTCGACCAAGACGAGTCCTTATGCTAAAGATGCCGAGGAAGAGTTGTACGATTAATAACAAGCTTTAGGCAAGAACACCTTCGTACAATTTTTCGCGCTGTTCGCGAATACTCTTATCCGCCAAATATTCGTCATACGACATACGCTTATCGATCATACCATTTGGCGTGATTTCGATGATGCGATTGGCGACAGTATCCGTAAAAGTATGGTCATGCGAAGTGAACAATGCCACGTGTTTCCAGTCTTTCATCGCATTGTTAAATGCAGTGATCGATTCCAAATCCAAGTGATTCGTCGGTTCATCCAACATCAGACAATTGGCACCTGCAAGCATCATTCGGCTAATCATACAACGCACTTTTTCACCACCACTGAGGACGCTGCACTTTTTCATCACCTCTTCACCGCTGAATAACATTTTACCCAAGAATCCACGAACAAACGTTTCGTCCTTATCCTTCGAATATTCGCGCAACCAATCCACCAAATTATCCTCGCTTTTGAAGTAAGCCGAATTATCGTTCGGTAGGTAAGCAGAAGTAATAGTGCTTCCCCACTCCACTGTTCCATTGTCAGGTTGCTCGTAACCGTTGATCACTTCGAAGAATGCCGTGATAGCGCTGTGGTCTTTAGAAAGAATAGCCACTTTGTCTCCCTTGATCAAATTGAAGCTGATCCGATCAAACAACAACTGACCTTCGGCAGATGTCTTTGACAAATTTTCAATGTTAAGGATCTGATCCCCACAATCACGATCTGGACGGAAGATGATGCCCGGATACTTACGCGTGGACGGTTGAATGTCGTCAATTACCAATTTTTCCAACAACTTCTTACGACTCGTTGCTTGTCTTGATTTAGATGCATTGGCACTGAAACGTTCAACGAATTCTTGCAGTTCTTTGCGCTTTTCTTCCATCTTCTTGTTCTGATCAGAACGCTGACGAAGGGCCAACTGACTACTCTCGTACCAGAAGGTGTAGTTACCTGTATACAACTGGATCTTACCGAAATCGATATCAACGATATGCGTACATACCGCATCGAGGAAGTGACGGTCGTGCGATACTACAATCACCGTGTTTTGAAAATCCGCAAGGAAATCTTCTAACCATGTAATGGTTTCAACGTCCAAGTCATTGGTCGGCTCATCCAGTAAAAGGATATCTGGATTTCCGAATAAAGCTTGCGCCAAAAGAACACGAACCTTCTCTTTACCGCTTAATTCGCCCAAAATCGTGTGATGGAATTCCTCGCGAATACCTAATCCGCTCAAAAGGTTAGCCGCGTCGCTTTCCGCGTTCCAGCCATCCATCTCGGCAAACATCATTTCCAAATTCGCAGCGCGTTCGCCATCTTCATCCGTGAAATCAGCCTTGGCATACAAAGCGTCTTTCTCTTTCATGATGTCATACAGCTTGCGGTTGCCCATTAACACCGCGTTAAGCACGCTGTATTCGTCAAAGGCAAAGTGATTCTGCGTTAGAACGCTCATACGTTCGCCTGGTCCCATGGAAATATCTCCTGTCATGGATTCAATTTCACCAGAAAGAATCTTCAAAAAAGTGGACTTTCCAGCGCCATTGGCACCAATTACCCCATAGCAATTGCCGTGGGTAAACTTCATATTCACTTCTTCGAAAAGCGTACGTTTTCCGTAGCGCAAGGAAACATTGGAGACATTTAACATGACTTTACCAGATTACATTTTTTCAAAACGGGTGCAAAGGTACGCAATTAAAAGCATAGAAGCACGGAATCCTCCTCGCTTCACATAAATGGCGAAGGGCGCGGAAAACCGCGCCCTTCGCCAATATTGATTCGAATTCTGAGCCTTTTACGGCGAACAGAATCACCTAATTTATCGAATCTCCATGATAAACGGCAAACGTGCCTGAACACCTTTCATCGATATGAACTGGCGTGCATTCTCTAACATAAGATAATCCTCACCAAACACGCGCTCAAATACTTCAGCCTGTTTTTGCCCTGTCAACTCTTCAACGAATTTCTTGAAAGGATCTTCCATTACTGGCAATTTCACCACCTCATAGGCACTCAGACCAGCCTTTTCTGCAACTGCTTTTACGCAGTCTTCCAGATTACCCATTTCATCTACCAATCCAATGGCTTTGGCATCCATACCACTCCAAACACGACCTTGGCCTATGCTATCAATTTCAGCTACAGTCTTACCACGGCCAGTGGCCACTTTGGTTAAGAAATCATTGTAAATAATGGTCACCATCGATTGCATGGCTGCCATTTCAGTTGCATCCAAAGGTTTAACTGCACTTGGCAAATCAGCATGAGGATTGGTCTCATAACGATCGAAGGTCAAGCCCAATTTGTTATCCAAAAACTTCTGCATGTTCGGCATGATTCCGAAGACACCGATGCTTCCTGTGATTGTACTTGGGTTTGCATAAATCTTGTCTGCTGCGCAACTGATGTAATAACCACCACTTGCTGCGTAGTCGCCCATCGATACATAGAATGGCTTTCCACTTTGTTTGATCAACATTGTTTCGCGCCAAATCACATCACTAGCCAATGCACTACCTCCTGGAGAATTTACACGCAACACGATAGCTTTTACATCCTCATCTAAACGAGCTTCGCGCAAAGCAGCAGCGATTCGGTCGCTCCCGATCGTTTGATCGTCACCTTCTCCACTTTCAATGGCGCCAACGGCATAAACTATTGCAACTTGATTATCAGCTTCATCTTCCTCTTTCTCTTCGGCATTATGGTAATCATCCAAACTAACGAACTTGATATCCTCTTCTTTGTCAGTTGCTTGCATGCCCAATTTTGATTTGATGATATCAATCACCTCATCACGGTATTTTAAACCATCTACCATTCGAGCACTCAATGATTGTTGAGGATCTACAAGACTCAATGAATCGGCCATGCGATTTAGACTTGCTACATCCACATTTCGTGATTGACTAATATCTTCAAGCATGACATTCCATACATCACTTATGAAGCTTTCCATTTGTTGACGGTTGGCATCAGACATATGATCGTAGATATAAGGTTCTACGGCGCTTTTGAATTTATTATTCGGACCGCGAATGACCTGTGCTTCTATTTCCAGTTTGTCCAACAACTTTTTGAAGAACATGATTTCTGCATTTATACCGCGCCAATCCATAGAACCAGTAGGATACATATATACTTCATTGGCTGCACTGCTGATGTAATATCCGCCTTGAGAGAAGTCCTCAGCATAAGCTACAATCCATTTTCCAGAAGCCTTAAATTCTTCCAAGGCACGGCGAAAATCAACCATAGAACTTGGTGCTCCGGCAATACCCTTCATTTCGATGAAAATACCTTGGATGTTTGCATCAGTAGTTGCACGCTTAACATCAGCAATGAAATGATCCAGTCCGATGACAGGGCCATCACCACCAAAAGCCTCAGAAAAGCCACCTGAATGATTTTGCCCACGCTCCATGATGGCAGCGCTTAGATCAAGGTGTAAGACACTGTTGCTTTCAACGGTTGGTGTCTCTTTGTCACTAGACAGTAATGACCCAATTATCACTGCAACAAATATGAAGATGATGGCAATGATCGCCAGAAACGTTCCAATCAGTGATGCTAATAAAGCTTTTCCAAATGACATAGTATCTAAAATTTTAATTTGAGCAAATGTAATTTGAATTTATAGTGGTCTTCAAATACTTATACCAACGGCAAATGCAAATTGTATGCGGTAAAATGGGTATGGATCAGGAAATCACTTCGATTGTCTTCATTCGCAACGCTACTTTGCTAATTTCGCGGCATGACCCATAGAGATATATACTTGTGCATAGGAGGAAATTTAGGCGATCGTGACGCCAACATGGAAGAGGTCATGACCTTTATCGAATTCAATTTTGGGGACATCGTAGCGGTTTCGCCAATTGTTGAAAGCGACGGTTGGCAGATGAGCAATGTCCCAAAGTTCCTCAATCAAATCGTGCATATACGCAGCGAGTTGACCAATGCACAGCTGATCGAAGAAATACATGATCTAGATGACTTTTACGGTCGTGAAAAATCGCAAGGCAAATACCTATCGCGACCGATGGATTTGGATGTACTTTTCATCGGCGAAGAGATTATTCAAGAAGAAGAATTGTGTGTACCTCATCCTCGTTTGCAGGATCGTCGATTTGTATTGGAGCCATTTGCCAAGC
>JBDKJN010000226.1:0-2671 GCA_039796595.1 Bacteroidota bacterium | reverse complement strand
ATTGTTCCAAGTTCGTTTACTCGTGGGGCAGAAGTTTTTGGAAAAGACAAATTGGTTGAATCAGTGGAACAACGTGTTGATGTAAGCGTTCGTCAACGCCCCGAAGTACTGGCCTTCAAACAGGACAAAAAACACTACCACAATCAAACCCACCTCGATAAAAAGGCTGTACGACGCAGCGGACACTAAAACTACAACCAGCACCTATCCAATGTATACTGAATATGCCTTTTGGTTTTTGACCTTTGTCGCCATCTTTAGCGCAATAGGTATGATCTTGAGCAAAAACCCTGTGTACAGCGTTCTCTCGCTGATCGTCACATTTTTTGCTATCGCAGGACATTATTTTTTATTGAATGCTCAATTCTTAGCAGCAGTGCACATCATCGTTTATGCAGGGGCTATTATGGTATTGTTCCTCTACGTTATCATGATGCTTAACCTGAACAAGGTGGACGAAGAAAAACGAAGCATCTGGAGCAAAGCGGCCGCTGCTGCAAGTTTCGGCATCCTTTTGATTGTGGTGTCAGCTGCAATTGGACATGGCAATGCTCAGACTCAAGCTATTGTGAGCAATCCAACTATTGGAACAACCGAAACACTCGGCCTTTCATTGTATAAGGAGTTTTTGATTCCTTTTGAAATTTCAAGTGTATTATTTCTAGCGGCCATGGTTGGCGCTGTTTATCTCAGCAAAAAAGAACAATACAACTAAGCACTATGGAGATCCTGCCAAATATTACTATTGACCATTACCTGTATTTCTCTACCATTCTTTTCTGTTTGGGCATTGCAGGTATTTTGTATCGTCGCAACGCCATCATCATGTTCATGTGCATTGAGCTTATGCTCAACGCAGTCAATGTTGCTCTCGTTGCCTTTTCAAAAATGTATGGTCAAACAGATGCACAAGTGTTCGTATTCTTCATCATGGTTGTAGCTGCCGCTGAGGTAGCTGTTGGCCTGGCCATTTTGATGATGTTGTACAGAAACATGCACACCACCGAAACCGACGTATTGGATAAACTCAAATTCTGACCTGGACCATGGAAAAACTCGTTACGCTTATTCCCCTATTTCCTCTCGCAGGATTTTTGTATATCATCTTTTTTGGTAAAAGCCTATCCAAGTCATTGATTGGTGGTATTGCATCTGGCGCAATTCTTTTGTCATTCATCACTTCGATTGTTGTTTTTACAACACAAATGCATGGTGCTCATCCTGTCGTTGTAAAAGCTTTCGATTGGTTGCAAGCAGGAAGCCTTGACATCGACATCAGCTTTTTGGTTGACCCACTGTCCGCCATTTACCTTTTATTTATAACCGGCGTAGGATTTCTGATACATGTCTATAGCACCGGTTATATGCACGATGACGAAGGATTCAACCGATTCATGGCTTACCTGAATCTGTTTGTTTTCTTCATGTTGATATTGGTTCTCGGCTCAAGCTTTGTCACCCTGTTTGTTGGTTGGGAAGGTGTAGGCGTCTGCTCGTTTATGTTGATCGGATTCTGGTACAAGGACATGAAAAACAACGATGCCGCTAAGAAAGCCTTTATCATCAATCGTATTGGTGACCTGGGTTTGATTCTTGGCATGTGCCTTATTTTTGCCAATACTGGCACACTCAATTTCAGCGAATTGTTTGTTGAAGGTTCTGCAGGATTATCGATGCCTCCAAGTGTTGCTACGGCTTCCGCAATACTTTTATTTGTGGGAGCAATGGGTAAAAGTGCACAAATTCCGTTGCATACCTGGTTACCCGATGCGATGGCAGGGCCAACCCCGGTTTCGGCTCTGATTCACGCCGCAACTATGGTGACTGCAGGTATCTATATGGTATCTCGTTGCAATGGCTTGTTTGCCAATAGCGAACTTGCATCTGACGTTGTTTCCTGGGCCGGAATGCTGACAGCCTTAATGGGCGCTACGATCGCGCTCACCCAAAACGATATCAAAAAAGTATTGGCCTACTCTACTGTATCGCAATTGGGCTTGATGTTTTTGGCTTTGGGATTAGGAGCCTATAGTACTGCTGTATTCCATGTGATTACGCATGCCTTCTTCAAAGCGTTGCTCTTCTTGGGAAGTGGATCAGTCATCCACGGTATGGGTGGCGAACAAGATATTCGCCGGATGGGCGGTCTCAAATCACACATGAAAGTGACACACCTGACCTTCTTGATTGGAACCATCGCAATCAGTGGAATTTTTCCGTTTGCCGGTTTCTTTTCGAAAGATCAAATCATAGCCATCGCATTTGAAGAGAATAAACTCTTCTTTGTGCTTTCACTTATAGTAAGTGCTTGCACAGCGTTTTATATGTTCCGTCTATACTACCTCACATTTCATGGCAAATTCAGAGGTACACATGATCAAGAACATCATTTGCATGAATCCCCAAAGAGCATGACTATTCCATTGGTTATTCTTGCCGTATTAAGTGTTGTTGGCGGATTCATAGGATTGCCTCACGCCATAGGACATGATATGGGTATGCATTGGCATTGGCTCGATCATTATTTATC
The DNA here is from genome assembly GCA_039796595.1 of Bacteroidota bacterium. GTDB lineage: Bacteria > Bacteroidota > Bacteroidia > Flavobacteriales_D > Sanyastnellaceae > CANHSF01. Next base: position 141 of record JBDKJN010000226.1, on the reverse strand, counting down.
AGGTACTCTTTTAATGCCTGTTATGATGATGCATTCCGGTACAGAAATCTCCTTGATGCTATTGGCTACTGTAATTGCTCTTGCCTCTATCTTTTATGCATGGAACATTTATAAAAATAAAGGTCAATTGGCTATGGAGGA
>JBDKJN010000225.1:0-27751 GCA_039796595.1 Bacteroidota bacterium | reverse complement strand
GCAAAAAAATACAGCACATGTCCACCGCTAATTCCGTGCGTTAAATAAATTGAATATGACATATCTCCTAGTGTATTGGCGTATTTCCAGACTCGATCACCAAATTGAATGGCTACCAAGGTGAACGTGGAATATGCAGCAATTTGCAATCCATGATAATGGACAATTACAATCATAGTCAACCAAATTGCGATCATACCCATGCGCAGAGATATATTATTCATACGGATCAAAAGAAAGAGAACACCTAGGATAAAAATTGGTGAGTAATAAAATATCAATCGATGATCTTGCACAAAACATCCCGAGATGGCAAAAGCCGCAATCAAAGCATAGTTCAGAGGTCTACAACCCCATGACCGTACAACAAAGAATAAACCAACCATGAGATAGAATTGACACTCGATAGCCAGTGTCCAAAAAATGATATTGTGCCATTCATATTGTGAAAAAGGTATGGAATACGTGAGGTGATGTAACAATCGATCAAGATCAATGACAAAATCGATGTGATTCTTTTTCGCGAAAAGAAATCCAACAACTAGAATCAGCACGATAGATAAGATATACGGAATTTCAATACGAATGATTCTGCGCACCATGAAAGGCACGAACCCTTTCCAACCATCCTTTTGTAACAATGACATTGGAAGAACAAATGCTGATAGAACAAAGAAAATAAAAACACTTCCAGTGCATGCGTTGGCCAATCGTTTTAAGACGCTATCGGATTCAAACAAAACTCCTCTGAAGTCAGAGTAAGCGACAAAATGATAAAAACAAACCAATGCAGTGGCTAGACCTCGCAAGGCCTGAACAACAGGATAATACGTTTTCATACGAAATGAGGTAATGACTAGTTTTCCAACACCACTAAAAGTGAGACTGCTCGAGCCCTGCCCAACACCACGCCCCACTTTATTCCTAGCTTGCACACATTTTTAGCAATGTGTTCAACATTTGTTTTCAGTTGCAACGCCTACAATACATCGGCAACATCAAATACCCTACAACTCGCCAGAACAGCAGTGAAAAAAACTTTTTTTTTACACCTAAAAGTATTGCTCTCGTTCCTTTGTTATCCCCTTATTACACTATATTTACGCTGACGCATTCTTCGGAATGCGCCGAACTGCACAAAAGGAATCCATGTCCACTATTTTGTATCTATGAAAAAAGTTCTATTCATCATTGCGATCCTTGCTTCATTCATTGCGAAGGCCCAATGCAATCCTGATTTTGTTGCGCTAAGTATGAATATCTATACCGACAACTGGGGATATGAAACGTATTGGGATCTTGTACCCGGGACCAACGATTGTGGCGATGGCACTATAGCTTGGGGCAGTAATATCGAAACGGTTGGATGCTCGGGAGGCGGCGAACAAAACGCTGGAGGTTCCGCCACCGCTTATCCAAATAATGCCGTGATTACAGTTGCAGATATTTGCTTAGCACAAGGAGAACTATACACACTGTATTTTGTTGATGATTATGGTGATGGCGGTCTATATTTCGAAATGTTCCAAGACGGCAACTTAACAGGCGTATATCAAGGTACTGGCGCTGGCAATTCTTGGACCTTCGAAGCAGGATTAAATCCCTTAGGCCCACATGATAGCCCTTGCAGCGCACTTGAAGTTTTGCCTCAGATAGGACAGGCTGTCGATCTTTCAAACGCTAATTGTTATGCCCAAATCAATGAGATAACTCCTTTTCTAGGTCATTGCCGAGCCGATGGTGCCTGGTGCAATGATCCTGTGCAACACAGCGTATGGGCCAGTTTTACTGTGCCTGACGATGGATCTTATCAAATATCTACCGTCCATTATGGAACAGCAATTAATACACAATTAGCTGTTTATTATGCTGAAGATTGCGCCGATCCATCTACTTTCATATTGCTCTCTGCAAATGACGACCACTGGGGCGCTGCCGATCTCCCTGTTTGCAATGCCAATCCTCCTGATTGCGTGAATACCTCTTCAGCCGCCTATCTGAATGTGATGCAAACTTATCCGGAATGTTGTACAAATGGCTGGGATGAAAACTGTCAGGCCCTGTATGACACTTTCAGCGAAACCTGTATTTCTGAGATCGGTTGTACATACACGCTTCGTGGCTTCGATACATACGGCGATGGCTGGAACGATTGTATTGTAGTGGTCAATATCAATGGTACGCAAACCAATTATTCCATGGCAGGAGGCAGCTATGAAGAATGGCAAATTCCCATTACAGAGGGAGACAATATTTCATTATCGTTTATCACTGGTGGATGGCCTGAAGAAGTTTTCATCCAATTGGTTACTCCTTACAATCAAATGGTGTACGATGGTGCCATGCTCAATCTATCGAAAGACTTTTTCTCCACCACGGCAACATGTATTGCTCCGCTTATTTCCAATCCATTTGCTTCCAGATGTTACGTGCATTGTTTACCTCCAGGTGTAACATGTTATATTCAGATCGATGGTTACAACAACGAAACCGGAAATATTGTTTTAAGTGTTGAGCCCTATCTCGAAAATCCAACACTTATGACAGAACAAGCAGATTTGATTTGTCCTGTTACCATTGGTGTTCCATCACAAGCGTACATTGTTACCCATGTTGAAGGCTGGGGCCTTTATCATGATGCTCTTTGGACGGGACCGAATGAATATTCGAGTACGGACTTTCATATTGGTGAACTCCAACCCGGAGACTACCATGTGACCTTTGCAGATGGCTGCGAGCAAACGATAGAAGCGAATGTCGAAATCGGTGGCCCTCAACCCTTTATTTTAACCACAAATTCAAGCAGCTCATGTCCATTCGTCAACGACGGTACAATAGACTATTCCATTGCTGGAGGCACAGCGCCTTATGAAGTCGAATGGCAATTCCCCGATGGTACAACTACCGAAGACCCAGATTTAGATAACCTCTACCCAGGTCAATATTTTATGATTATTGAAGACGCTAATCATTGTTCAATCATGGCACCAGTACAAGTCGAAACATTGAGCAATCCAATGGTTGATCTTGGAGCAGACATCACCGTTTGCAATGACTTCGCCATTGCTCTATTTGGACCTGATAATTATATTGATTACTCTTGGTCAACTGGCGCAAATACCCAATCCGTGAATTTATCGTATGAGGATTTCCCAGAAGGTATCTATACGATTACACTGACTGCGACCGATTCTTATGGATGCACGAATTCCGACGATATTCAATTGAATGTTGAGTCTTGTATTTCCGTCGACGAAAAGGCAAATAGCATTTCAATTTATCCGAATCCCGCGTCTACTTATCTTCTTTTAGACGGAGAAGTATCCTCATATAGATTATACAATGCCTTTGGGCAACTAATAGATGTTCGTCAGGAACTGAATTACAACACTACTATTGACGTTCAACAATTCAACAATGGTGTGTATTACCTCCACATTGTACAAAACGAACACAAACTTGTATTACCTCTACTTATTCAACACTAATTGCAATTTCTTTCAATGATTAAATACATACGTCCATTCATTCTTATCGCATTCCTAACTAGCTCTTACATTGGACAAGGGCAAATTGCAATCAACGAAGTTCAAATCTCCAATCTGTCAACTATAATGGATGAAGATGGTGAATACAATGATTGGCTTGAAATTTATAATGCAGGTAATACAACTGTTGATCTAACAGGTTTCAGATTAAATGACAACTCAGGCCCTGATGGTGGCTGGAGTTTTGGCGATATGACCATCGGTCCGAATAGTCACCATTTGGTATATCTATCTGGCAAAAACCGTCAGGGAACTCCTGGTCTCTACGACCATTATGAAATTGCTGTGTTCCCTGCTATGACATGGAATTATATCGTGCCCACCGTTCAACCAAGTGCCAATTGGAATACAATTGGTTTTGATGCTTCATCTTGGCAACAAGGAATTGGCGGTATTGGGTATGCCGATGGAGATGACAATACCATCATCTCTCAACCTGTATATTCTGTTTACTCGAGGACAACTTTTGAATTGTCAGATCCTTCAGCCGTAACGCTATTCATACTTGCTGTCGATTATGATGATGCCTTTGTGGCTTATCTCAATGGGGTTGAAATCGGCCGTGCCAATATCGGTACAGTTGGCGTTCCGCCGAACTTTGACACACCCGCGACAGAAGGACATGAAGCCCTTGAATACCAAGGCCTAGAAGTGGAGAGTTGGGTTGTAGATATCGCTTTGATCCAATCGTTGTTGGTGGACGGTGAAAACGTTTTCTCGTTGCAAGTGCATAACACCGAGCCAAACTCGAGCGATTTAACCGGCAATCCGTACGTTGTATTGGGCATGGCTACCGCTGAACTCCAAACCAATCCAGCCCCAGCAGAATGGGACACAGGAGAAACGGCCGACCACACCAGCTTTGGATTGAGTGGCGGTGAAACATTGTACCTCTATGATGCAGAAAATGTATTGATCGACTCACTCATTACCCAGTCCATGCAGCCGGACTTTGCTATACGTCGAAGTACCGATGGTGCTGCATCCTGGTGCTTTACCGATGAACCGACTCCAGACGCAATCAACACGGGATCTTGTTATTCAGGTATTGAAGAGCAACCCTTATTTAACCTTGAAAGCGGTCTATACAATCAAGGTGTTTACCTCACTTTAACTAGTCCAAATCCAAATGCAATCATTCGATTTAGCACAGACGGAAGCAAGCCGAATGAAAATTCGGCTATATACACATCCCCGCTGGCCATAGGTGCAAGCACTGTCATTGCAGCAAGATGCTTTAGCAACACGTCTTTGCCTTCACCTGTAAAGAAAAACACTTATCTTATTGATGAAAATGACATTGAAATTCCAGTCATCTCCGTTTCAATTGATCCCGCGGATCTATGGGATCCGGTAACCGGTTTGCATGTTTTTGGACCTCCCGATTATGATCCAAATGTACCCTATTGGGGTGCCAATTTTTGGGAGAACTGGGAGCGTGAAGGTTATGTTGAATATTTCGATGCCGATCATATCAAACAAATGGAAGGCCCAATTGGCTTAAAAATACATGGAGGATGGAGTCGTGTGAACGAACAAAAAAGTTTGCGCATTCAAGCCAAAGGTAAATATGGAATGGAGGAAATGAATTACCCCCTCATTCAAGATAAACCCTATTTGCAATCCTATAAAGGATTCAATTTGCGCAATGGTGGAAATGCTTATTGGGACTATCGTTTCCACGAAGCTTTGATCGAACGTACATGCCGTAACACGCACAACGATTATATGTCTTACACACCAGTAATTGTCTTTTTGAATGGCGAATATTGGGGATTCATGGAGGTGCGTGAAAATCTTGACCAACATTTTGTCGCAAGTAATCACGACATTTCATCCAATGACGTAAGTGTGATTAGCGCCAACTATTTTGGATTCAATGTCATCAGTGGCAGCGATCAAAGTTTTTATGACTTAGCAGACTACGCAACTACGAATTCACCAACTGGTGCAGACTATTTCGATAATATAAGTGCTCAACTCGATATCGAAAACTATGCCGACTATATCATCGCACAAACCTATTGGGGCAACGGCGATTGGAGTAACGGGTATCAAAATAACACGAAACTTTGGCATGACGATCGACCTGGTGGCAAATGGCGTTTTATGCTAATGGACATGGACTTCGGCATGGGACTGGCAGGAGCCTCGCCAACCGATAACTATATTGCTCAAGCTGGCGGTGATTGGTTTGCTACAGACCTATTGTATGATGCCGTGATTCAAAATCCAACATTTAGAACGTACTTCATCAACCGCTACGCCGACTTGATCAATACAGAGTTTCAGAGCACCGAAATCATCTCGAAGGCGATGGCCATGAAAGCCGAAGTTGAACCCATATTTCAACGACACGCACAACGTTGGGGCACTGATGGTGGCGCACTAGAGGGCACATTGAACTGGCGTTTAAATTGGGCCGCACAAAGAGTACAAGGTGCACGCGATGTGGTTCAAAGTCATTTCAATTTGCCTAATCAAGTGAATATTACCTTGGAGGCTCAGCCTCAAGGGGCTGGCCGAATTCAAATCAGCACCATTCAACCCGATCTCAGCAATGGCCCATGGGATGGTGTGTATTTTAACGGTGTTCCGGTCGTAGTAAAAGCTTATGCAAATCCAGGTTACACTTTTGATCATTGGTTGGCCAACGAGGTATTCAATTCAAATAACCCCAACCAAACATTTGAAATGATGTTTGACGAGGACATTCATTTCACTGCTGTATTTGAAGGTGTACCTGTAAATCATCCTCTGGCTATCACAGAGATGATGTTCAATGCCGACAGTCAAAATTCAGGAGGAGATTGGATTGAGCTACATAACAACACGAATGCAGATATCGACTTAAGTCAGTGGAAGATCAAGGATTCGAATTACTTTAACACATATACTTTCCCAGAAGGGAGCACTTTGGCCGCCAATGGTCAGCTCGTAGTTGCGACCAATTTGGAAGAATTTGTATCCCAATATCCTGAAGTTACCAATGTGATTGGTTCCCTTGGTTTTTCATTGAGTAACTCGGAAGATGCCGTTCAATTGCTGCGACCATCTGGACAAGCCTACATCAGTTACAATTATTCTGACGATGATTCTATTGAGCTCTTGTGCAGTGACGGTTGTGGTTATAGCCGCAGACATGCTTCTACTATCTCTGGTTATGACCCTGCGCTTTGGACACTTGGTTGTCTCAACGGAACTCCAGGTGAATTCAATGTAACGTGCAATGATCTGCCTTATGTCAGTGAGATAAACTACAATGCTTCTATCGGTGATGACAGTGGGGATTGGATTGAATTCCACAATCCAAGTGGAGAGAGCATTGATCTATCGGGTTGGCTCCTACGTGACGCCAACGACAACACGTTTGTCATTCCAAATGGAACGAATGTACTACCGAATGCTCGTTTGGTTTTGGTGACAGATCCAGCACTTTTTAATTCCGTATATCCCACAATCACAAATACCATTGGTCCCACTCAAATTGCTTTTGCCAATGGCGGAGATGCAATCAAGCTGTATGACGCTAACAACACTTTGGTTTATTCCATGAAATACAATGATCAAGCACCATGGCCAAATGAGCCAGATGGTCTGGGCAAAACACTGGAGTATACAGGCATTGGAGGACACAACTGCAGTCCTATGTCTTGGATACAAGGTTGTCCACTCGGCTCACCTGACATGCCTTATGATCCTACTTGTGGGGAAATAAATGTTGAAGAAATCACTACAACAGGGAGGTTATCCGCTTATCCAAATCCAACCAAAGGAATGATCTATGTTCGTTCTACTGATGAAATTACGTCCTATACTTTGATTGATCTCACAGGACGAATATGCACGACGAGTAAAAACACTTCCAATGAAATGTTTGCTATAGATCTGAGCGATTATCCGAAAGGACTCTATTCTTTACAGGTTGTTACACAGGATGGAAAAATAGCAACGACTAAAATTGTAGTTTACTAAGATCCTCTTAACCCAGCTGCAGCTACTGCATAGTATCTTCAGCTGGGTTTTTTATGCCCATTTGGTCCATTTATTCGAAGTGCAATTCGAACGACGCACTCCCCTTTTCCTCTCCATTCACAACCACAGCCCAACCATGCTTACCTTCATAATGTTTGCGCGTGGTAATGTCTTTTAGAATTTGATTCTTTTCAAATCGATGCGCACCAGGTTCGACCATTTTATTGATCCATTGGAAAACCTTACGTGATGTTTGACCATTGGACTTCATATAATCAATAGCGTATTCCAAACGAAGTTGTTCCTCGTGTTTAGATGCATTCACTATTTCAACTGTGAAAGAAATACGATCACCCAATAGCACCTTTTTTTGATGGACCCGATGTTGTGTAACACTCAAGTGTTTTGATGCCGATTGACCAAGAATCTTTAATGCTTCAACATTGCCCGCTTTTAATAATCCTCGCAAACCGTGTTTTACAACCCAATCGCTATTCGCATTTTTTCCATACCATTCCTTTGCTAACTGCAATGCAATCATTGGATTGTCTTTGGAAATATCATTGAGGTGATTGGCCACACTCTTGCGCACATAAAGCTCAGGGTCGGATTTCAAACGATTTAATATCTCTAAGCATGGTGTTGGATCATTGACGAACATGCTCAACTTGACACCCCAGGGCAGTCGCGGCCTACATCCTTCACTGCTCAATCGACGGATATGGTGATTATCACTTTTACTCCATTGCACCATTTGCCTCATTGCTTTTTTGGGATCATCTAGTATGAACTGACGGATCGCAAACTCTGCAGTACTTGTTTGAGTAAATACTGCCATAGCTTCCATGCTCTTATCCCAATGTTGGCGGCCATAGAGCATAACAAATTCAGAAAAAATTACACCTGCATATCCATAGGACATTTGATTGCTTACCGGCTTAAGAATATCAATAGCCTGGTTGTAGTCCTTGGGCAGTGTATCATAGAAAGCCAATGCGATCAAATTTACACGTTGCTTTAATTCAGCCACCTTCCACTCGGATGTGACAAAATGTTTCATCCAATTTTTATGGTCGAAAGATGAATATTCTTTCTTAATTTGCTCACCGATGCTCTTCAGCAAATCAGGGCTGTACATGTTTTTTAATGGTTCCATAAACGAATTGCTATCGACTAATTGTAGAGCGAAACGAAAAAATTCCAATCGCACTAACTTCATCATGAAGTAGGGACAAATAACGATATAAATGTAAAAACAAAACTAAACCGTGAATAAAATGTCAGCCCCACTGAAATATCCTAGCTTGGCGTTAATAAGCTTATCAATAGCTATAGCCAGTTTATCGGGCTGCTTCTGTGGTTGTCCGAATGACTACCATGAGGATATCAGTTCTAATGTAAAAGACACCATGACTTTCAAATCGGCCAATTCAGGAGAGGAAATTATGTTGATATCCAAGCGCCTTGAATGTAGCATGGTCAAAGTCGATGATATAGGCTGCAATTGCTATCCACACCACCTTTGCTCGCGCCTCTATCAAATCAATAACAGTACATCACACCCACTTAACTGTTCGGAGACCTACTACGGAGATTCCCAAGAATCATATCGTGATGTGTATTTTCACCATGGTAGTTTTCATTTGAATTATAGAGTACCGCGCGACACTGTGTTCTATCAACCATACAACGACACTACCGTCGCTTACTATCCGATGCGAAATACCTATGTAGGAGACGAAAACAACCCGATAGATTCGGTGTATTATAGCAACTTTGGAATTTTCAAAGTGGTTTATAAAGATGGCACCATATGGTGGAGAATCCCAAATCCTTAAAGATGTTAAGAATCATAAATTTTATAGTGTTGTCCTTGGGAATTGCATTTCATACGTATGCACAAAATACCCTACTAAAGGATAATAAAATCATAATCGGTTGCAATACGTCTTTGGTTGAAGCCAGAGCCAATGTAAATTGGCGATACAAGTCCGATCTGATCGATTTTTCACGCCGCCAAAAAAACACTTTCGAAAGCCGTGGTGTAGGGATTCATGTTCTTTGCACCTTTGATTCTGTTCAATCCATTGGTGCCAGAATCAGTTGGCACAGATTCCAATGGTTCGGTCACAACCTTCTTTTTACAGATCGAAGCAACGGCTTTCAATTCGACCTTATTTACAAAGCTAACATTCACCTCTTTGGGAAAGCCTTAACCAGTGAATATAACCTTGGATACCTGCATTCCCAAACTCAACGTATCAACTTGTTTTTTACTGGCTATTCATCGATATACCCGCTTAATGGGCGCTTAACAGGCACAAATTTCGACAGTAAACTGGGGTATCCAATCCGGGTTGGAAATTGGACATCGCTTACCCTTGGTGCACATATGGGTTACATTAGTTTGAATATAAAAGAACTGGGCAAAGGCGTTTTAGATCATCAAGACATTAGCTATGACCTAGGTTATTTCTCTTATCAAATCGGATTGTTTACCCAAATCGACTTCGGCCGTTCGAATTGCAAATTAACCAACCCATTATGCAACTAACTCTTTTGTCTGGCACTTCGTAGCTATTTGTAACATCTGCCTCCTACAATTCGATCAATACTCTGCTTACTATCTAATAACATTAGAGGCTTTGAAAGGGCCCAAATTATTCTTATGTTCAAAAATCCAATGGTCATGTAGGTCACGAGAAATAAGATAGCGCTACGAAAATGAACTACCTTTGAAACAACCTTAAAATATCACGGATAATATCCGTTGTTTCTTACGAAAGAAGTTCATGACTTCTTTCCAAGGGAAACTCAAAAATTCGATAAAAAGCCAAATACAGGAATAAGAAATAGTTTTCTTGCTTCCACAATCGCTGTTATGCTCTGTCAAATTGCTTCGCTTAAGGCCCAGTCCTACTCCATTGCAAGCGCAGAACTGAAACATGAAGGGACTTGGCTACAATGGCCAGAACACACCAAACAAACTCTGATCATTCCAAGAATACAAGCAATCGGATAAACGGTTTAAGTCCCTCACTAAGAGATTTCGGAACAATGCGCGAGACCCCTCACGTCGGTTGAACCTAGATTCGGGAAGACAATCGATAAATCATATGTAGGGTCTACTGAAAAAGTCAAAGGCCAAAATTCTTCAAGCCAATGAAGCGCCGATGTATACAAATACTTCAAGCGCCATTGGTGAAGAAGAGTGAAGGCATTTGGCAAGTCTTCGAAAATCATTCGTTTTGGGTATTCTCCGCGAGGACAAGAATGCATTGAAAATACTCCGCGGACTAAAATTTTTTGCGTTTCACTCTTTTAATTCGACCTTAACCAGTTGACAATATAACCTATTGACGTTTTTCAGCAGACCCTTTGTATAGCTTGGCCAGGATGATTCCCCAGGTCAATGAAACCTCAAGGCCAAGCCTTGTGAACCGTGAAAACCGTGTAATCCCGATCGTAGAGAGGTATCTCATGCAATTCATCGGGATACCTAAGGATGATTATCGAAATCAACTAAAGGCATTTCTGCTCAACCAGTTAACTCTTTTGAAGAAGAAGATGAATTTGCAATTCTGACAAATCGTTCTCATTGTTTATGCATATATCTCATACCAATTGTTCTATTGGGAGCTAAACCGTTTAACCGATAAAGAGAAATGTTTCTAGGTGCTTATCATCTCGTCAAATAATTCTTAACTTTATCGTTGTTCAACAACTCAAGAATAATGAAACACATATTTCTTCTTTTAAGCCTTGTGTTTGCAACGCAAGTTATGGCTCAATTGCCTGATGGAACAGTAGCACCCGATTTTACGCTTACCGATTATTACGGTACAACGCATCATTTATACGATTATCTCGATCAAGGTAAAACTGTGTTTGTCGAAATCTTCGCAGCTCATTGTCCCTCCTGCTGGGCTTACCACCAAACGCATCGCCTCAAGAACATCTATGAACAGTACGGACCAAATGGAACCAACGAAATCATGGTATTGGCTTTGGAATACGACCCATACAATGATGAAAATGCATTTACCGGCAATCACGAAATTTGGGTAACCCAAGGGAATTGGCTAGAAGGTACACCCTACCCCATTTTTAATGTTGAAGATCCGAATAGAGTTGTATTCGAAGACTACGATGTTACATTTTATCCTGTCGTTTATAAGATTTGTCCTGATCGATTGACCGAACGTGTATTTACCTCACAAAACGAAGAATCACTTTATGCCATGGTTGAAGAGTGTCAAGCGAATATGTCAATTTACGAGACCGTCCAAACAATTTCGTTTCGATACGACATCATCACACACAGTATTTGGTTCGACGATTATAAACAAATTCTGAGTACCGAAATTTATGATCTTCAAGGACGAATGCTATTTCGACAAGATGAACTCAGTCAAAATACATTGGCTCTGCCTCAATTCTCGGAAGGCATTTATGTTATACATTTTAAAACATCAGTAGGGTTAGTCAGCAGGAAATTGTATATGTGAAGTTAAAATGTAAACCTTATCAATAGCACGCTTCAGAAAGATTGCTAACCGAAACTATCTTCTTGTAAACGTATGCCTTTTGAAGGTCTATATCAATTAAAAACTTCATCTACTCTAATTCATGCTAAAACACTATTCCTTTATCGCATGCAGCCTTGCGATATTCATATCCGGTTGTTTGTGCTGTCCTTACGGAACTGAAGATCCTTCATCCAAAATAGGACTAAAAGATGGCCAACAGATCATATTCAAAAACGATCAAAATTCTGAACGTATTACTTTTCAATCTTCCTCCGTGACCTGCTCTCAAGACAAAATAAACGTCACGAATGAAGACTGCCCATGCAAAGTAATTACGACTTGTGCACAGCGATTTTACGCATCACCTGAGAGTATAAATTCATATGATTACTCCTATTCAAGAAGAGGATCGGATCAAAACTACGAATTCAATATTTTCTTCAGACAACAGCACTTCATCATTAATGACCTCCCCGGTGATTTGGAACCTACAGATCTACAAGTGAACGGCAAATCATACCTGTGTTACCCGATGACAAACATCAAAGACCTTGGAGGCGAAGACGGCATAGCTCAAGCCTACTTCTGTAACCAATTGGGTCTGGTTCAATTCATCACTAAAAACGGAAACACATGGAATCGAATAAATTAATTTCTCTCATAATTTTTTGCCTATTATCAACTTTCACCGCCCAATCCCAGGGGATCCTCCGAAAAGAAGATGAGAACAAAGAGAAACCTGCCTATCGACACATGATTGGAATGCACCTGTCTGCCTGTAGCGTATTGGGTGGTTTCAACTCCGATATCCGTGTCCCCATGGCATCCATCTCCGAAGAAAGATTCAGTATATCGGAAATAAAAGCCATTGGATTGAATTACTTTTATCAGCACTCCGATAACTTCAGTTATGGTATTCGATTCTCGACCCACAAATTCAACACCGGTTCCGGTGGCTTCAATACTCCGATAAACGCCAAAATTGGTCTGCACGCTGCAAATGTTTATGAATCTTTATTGTGCATTCGCATAAAATTAATCGAAGGTGTGGTCAATTTGCCTTTGGAATTTAGTGGAGGGCCTCTATTCTCAGAAAAAATGACTCTCAATCCACGATATATTGATTACTCATCTCCATACCAAACCCATATTTGGTTTCGCGGATTGATAACAAATATGAAAATGGGGCTGGAATTTAAAGACAGCTCCAAACGATTTCAAACCCAGTTAGGTTTGCAAACTGGAACGTATGGCATGAACGCTTACAGGTTAGAAATAGATGGCCCTGTGGAACAACCGGAATACTATCGCACTTCTTACTCCGGTGTACACATTGGGGGATTCATTGAGATGTCTTACTTATTCCACTAAAGCGTCCGAATTGCGGCGACTCGAACGTCCATTCGGCTGTTTCAACCTGTTCTTTGGAATTAATGGTGTGCCAAACGGATCCTGATGTTGGTGTTTTTAAGATATGAATTTCTTGTGCCGGCATATAACTCTGCGCCAACATATACCGCACTTCGCCATTGCTATGCTCCACTTTGTCTACAATGATCACTGCATGTCCTGGTGAGCCTCCTTGCACAATGACGTCGCCAATTCGTAAATCATTAAACTCAACGGGCTGAATTTCTTTGCTCAAAGACAAGGTACCCGCATACATAAACACATGATCCAAATACGATCGAAAACAAGCATAACTTGTATCCACTCCGGTACTGGCCACCCATTGTGTTGTATTACCTCTGACTGCCAATCGCTTGCCTTTGCGCCATTCAGAATAGTCCATGCGCCATCCATTGGTCAAATAAAAGTGTATATCATCGTATCGTTTTTCTTGCCATAGATATTCTGCAATTAATCGAATACAGGCGTCGGCACATTGCTGCAAATCGGCCTTGCCCACATCGTAGGTCAACACTGCAGCATGTACGGATTGATTGCTCTTCAATGCCCCATTGAATAGATGGACTGAATGCCCATCAGGATGTAGCTTGAGCTGCCTGAAAAATTGATCCGATTGCGCACCAGCTCCGCGGGAAAATCCCTCTGGCGGGTTGAACCTGGATGAAATCGTATGACCAGTCTTTACTACTTCTAAAGAAGTCGTCTGGTTCATTCGAGGGTGCATGAACGAACATGCTACCGCCACGGTTAGACATGAAAAAAGGAATCCTTGCATAAACGACGAACGCAGGATTCCTTTTGAGTATTGTTTTACGAAAAAATTTAACGAAGCAATTCCTCGTCAATCATCACACGACGCATACGCTCGCTGATCAGTTGACTTACTGGCACCAACGGTAAACGCAAGTAATTCTCACAAATGTCCAAATGCGATAATACTTCCTTAATTCCTGCTGGATTACCTTCCACGAATAAGAGTTGGACCAACTCGAGCAATCGGTAATGAATCGCACGTGCTTCGGCCACTTCTCCTTTACCAGCCAGTTGCACCATTGTGCTCCACTCTGTCGGAAAGGCATTGCCTACAACAGAAATAACACCATCGGCACCTGCAGCCATCAACGGCATCGTGATGCTATCATCTCCACTGATGACGAGAAAATCCTTTGGACGCTCACGAATAATTGTCATGATTTGCTCCATATTGCCACTCGCCTCTTTGATGCCAACTACATTGCGACAATCGAAAGCTATACGTTGAACGGTATCCGGTAACAAATTGCAACCCGTACGACCAGGGACATTGTACAAAATAATAGGTAACTTACTGTGCTCACTCAATGCCTTGTAATGCTCAAAAAGGCCATTCTGAGTAGGTTTGGTGTAATACGGGGCAACGGACAAAACAGCGGTCAATCCAGCCGTATCCATTCGATCAAGTTGTGCACACAGGTCTAGCGTATTGTTACCGCCGACACCCAAAACTACAGGCTTGCGGCCCGCATTGGTCGACAAAACCGTTTCCAGAACCAACTTTTTGTCCTCCTTATCCAACACCGAAGTCTCACCAGTAGTACCCATTACCACCAAGTAGTCAACACCACCATCCAGAAGATGGTCAGTGAGCTTTTTCAATGCGGGTACATCCACACTACCGTCTTTCTTAAATGGCGTAACCATCGCTACACCTGTTCCCTTTAGTTGATTCATCGTATTTTACTATTACTCAAATATTGATTCAATTGTGCTACAAATTTATCTATTCCCACGACCTGTCCCATATCTATAATGATATCGCAGTAACGCTCGCCTAGAGTGCCCTTCACACCCACCTTCATGCTGGATCTACTTTCTTTAAGCACATAATTCAAGGGTAATACACTACCCCCACTAAGATCAAGGAGAATATGAAACTCTTCATTGATAAAGCTCTCAATGCCTTGAATCGGCTTTCCGTACCAATTCAAATCAGACTGCGCAAAAAACTCAAATTCCAGTGAGTGCTGCTGATAGGCAGGTATTTTTTTGGTCGGCTCATCCACAAATCCGAGGGCCTTCACTGTTTTTATCTCAAATGTGGATTTGAGAAATTGTGTATACTCCTTAACCGCCTTATAAAATGTTTCGTCGATGTCCTGATAAATGATGCCGATGCTCTGAGCCGAATTAAAATTGTAGCCCTTGCGCAAACGCACAGCATCCAGCTCCTTCCGCAACATTTTGCGGCCAAAACTATATCGTATTGGTTTGGCTATTTTCATACTTTAATGGTCTCCGATTTTCCTTCGAAAACCTTTACGAATTAAGTCCTTACAAAGGTAGCCAAAACCTAAGATTTGTTATTTATTCCATTCTTTAATGTTCGAAAAATCCGATCCCGCATCCACAACTTCATTGAAACCAATTCGTTCAATTCAAGTATACTCGTATTGGAAAGATCACAACGGCATGTGATTTGCCTGCGAAAAACCTAAAACATCATATATCTATGAGTCAAGCCCTTCACACGCCTTCATCGTCTTTGGACCCCAACTGGGTGACCACTGGAATATTGGACTTCGAATTCAAGAAATATATCCTATTGGATTATCTCCAAAAATGCCATAACGCATTTCATCAAAATAAGCTATATCCTCCATTAAGCGAGTTGTGCTTACATTACAAAAACCTCCATGATTTACAGGCTGGTTTAACGAATTTGGAAAAACACTTTCATAAGGAATTAACCCAAATTGATATCCAGCAACTGCTGATAAATTATGAATCAACGGATCTTAAACACCAAGAAATAGAGACCATTCAAGAAATTATCGCCTTTGCCATTCCTTCTCTTCGCGAAACCATAGCAGAAGGTAAAGACATCTATGAATGTATCGAGCAACATCTCGAAATTCAACCGGTAGGCGTGGTGCCGTTGCACAAAGAAGAAGGCTATATGTTTATACACACAACCACAAACCCAGAAATATATATCTATCGCTTCCAACAGAAAACCATCGTGCAGCATTTTGAAAGCTATAGACAACTCGCCGTTGAGTACGTTACACATACCACTTTGAGCCTTGCACATACTCTTGAAAGCATCAAACTCGAGCTTATACGGTCGAATCAGGAACTTCCACAACCTGCCACATTTGATTGCGCATGCAGCATTGAAGTTCCAATGCATGATACATTGATTCCAATCGCCAAACGAGCAGTCCTCAAACATCTGTCACAACTGGACTAGTTACTTTGTCAACAACACGTGAATAACATGGTGGCGTCCTTTTGGTCGGCGAACGCATTCTGTCTACTTTTAGCTGCTCGAGACACGACACCAACCTATGGAAACTCCAAAAAAAGGCCTTTCACTTTTTGCCCTAACCATGATTGCCATCGGCGCTACAATTGCGTCGGGTATTTTTAAGACTCCTTCAGGGATAGCAGATAAAGTTCAAAACAACGACACCATTATCTACTTGTGGATTGCAGGCGGTTTAATCTCCATGATTGGCGCGCTTGTTTTTGCCGAGTTTGGGTCTCGATTCTCAAATGCAGGAGGGGTTTACACTTATTTAAATAAAGCCTTCGGCCCACTTTTCGGTTTCCTCTATGGCTGGTGTTTATTGGTCGTGATATCCAGTGGAACCATCGCTGCATTATGTACTGTTTTCGCGGAAAACATCAATTACTTCCTGCACCTAGATCCACGGGCCCAGCCGATTTTGGCCATGTCAACCGTAGTTGTGCTCACCTTGTTCAACACCTTTGGTTTAAAGTCCAGTGAGTGGTTTGCCAATATTGGCACGGTACTGAAAATCATAGGTATTTATGGTTTGCTATTGATAGCCATGGCTCTTGGTCAAAAAGACATGTTCGAATCGGTTGCTTCTGCTGCTGGAACAGTGGCTAAAAACGACAACCTTGCCGGTGCTTTTGTAGGTGTATTGTGGTCATACACAGGTTGGCACTATGCCAGTTTTGTCTCCGGTGAAGCTGACAATCCAAAGCGCAATATTCCATTGGCCATGATACTTGGCACAGGGGCTGTAACCTTGACCTACGTGCTTTGTAATCTAGGCTATTTCAAAGTACTAGACCACGACACAATCGCCTCTTTTGCAAGCGATGATAACCCGAAAGTTGTAGCCGTTGAAACCATGAAAGTCATTCTTCCCGGAATGGATTATCTCATGCCAGCATTGATCTCCTTATCGGTATTTGCAGGTGCGGGTCTATACATTCTCTCTACACCTCGTATCTTCTCGCAAATGGCGAAAGAAAAATTGTTCTTCTCCTCATTCGCTAAAACACATCCTAAATACGGTGTACCGGTGAACGCCATCGTTTTGCAGTCAGGATGGGCCATGGTGCTTATAGCCTTATGGGGCAGTTTTGGTAGTATCATCGAGTATGTCACTTTTGTTGAGTGGTTATTCTTGTTGATTACTTGCATCGGGATCTTTGTAATTAGACACAAGTACAAAGGCGAAACACCCGACTTCAAGACTCCACTCTATCCTATGCTTCCTATCATTTTCATCGTCTGTGTAGGTTGGTTCATTTTCAAAAATGCATTGGCAGATAAGGCAGAATATTATGTCGGTCTAGCGGTAATTCCTGTTGGAGTAGTCGTGTACTATTTATTTCAAAATGCAAACAAGAAAAACGATAAGATCGTTTAGTGCATGGCTACTATTGTGCTTGCTTTGTTTGACAAATCTCGGACGAGCTCAGCAACCTTTTGGTTATGTTGACCTATCTATAGGTGGCGGATATTTGGCTCCAATTTATGAACCCTTTCCGTCAACAACGGCTTGTACTTCCGTAGAGGTAAGTTTCTTCAAATCCAACATTATTGGTCCAACCTGGCGCGATAATTATTCACGCACACGACTGGGTTGGTCTGCACAATTCATTGATCTGGGCAATTCAAAAATATTGGGACAAGCCTTTAGTGTAGCTCCATTGGCCGAGTACACGAAAAGGTTAAGTGACCAATCCAGTGTTCACCTCGGAATGGCCATTGGAATCGGCGTTTTTACACGTCGTTATGACCCTATTGACAATCCGACCAATACAGTCATTGGGTCACGCATTGGCAATGTTTCCAGGTTCTCTATGGAGTATTACAAACAAATACATCCGCAATGGCGCATGGGGTTAGGGGTGCATTTCATACACAGTAGCAATGCCCATTTCGCTGTACCCAACGTAGGTGCCAACATCATCGGAGGGCATATTTCAATATCCAAAAATCACATTCGCTCCGATAAAGACATCAATGTCATTTTGCTGCTGGTGGGTTACAACCGTCGCTGGAATATTCACGCAGGCGCTGGCTATGGCTTGCACGAGTTCAACGGAACATCGCGACCTACCGACGGCCCTTTGTTCAAAGATCCAACTGCATATCTTCAAATGGGCAAAGTGCATCGCAGTCGCTCTTCTGTTTATGCCGGAATGCAATGGGTGGATTGTCGCAGCCATCGCCATTTTTTGTTGCACAACGAACTTGTGCATGCTTCTGAACTGCGCAAGAAAACCCAGAATTTCATGGCCTATGTGGGCTATGATTGGTTTTTTCCCCACGGATCTTTTTTTGTGCAAATGGGCCTGAACCTCTACCATCCTTCCATGGGACTCATTCAATCCATTGAGCCCGATGCGAAAAGGGGTTGGTTCTATCAAAAAACTGTTTCCAAATTGGGTTATCGGCTTTATTTGTTTGATCCGATCAAGACAAGAAAAATATCACCCTACTTTCAGTTTGGAGTTAAGACAAACGGAGGCACTGCCAATTTTTTAGAGACTACGGTCGGCATCAAAATAGACTAAGCCAGTCATTTGGCATTATTGATCTTAGCGTCTCGTAATTGAAATCAAAAAAAAAGGCCGCCTCAAGTGAGACAGCCCCTTCGCTTAAATTCAGTTAAAGATTATTCAATAATCAAACGACGACGTTGAACACGACCGTTTGCATTAACTTCAATAAAGTAAATTCCTTTAGGTTGATCGCCAACCGAAATGCGTGTGCGCATCAAATTGTTGTTGGCATCAGAAAAAACCAACTTGCCTGTGATATCGAACAAACGAATATCGCTTGTATAAGCAACATTTTTATCAATAGTCACGAAATCATTTGCAGGGTTAGGATAAACCTCAAAATTTGGAGTCACAGCAACTTTCTCGGCAATAGAACTTGGAGAGACGGTGATTGTACCAAACTGAGTAGCCGCATGGTTGAACAAAGTACATTCATACTCATACACCCCAGCGAGCTCAAAAGTGAAAGTCCATTCATTCGGCGAAGCCAAATTACCACTTGAAAAAGTGTCTGGGCCACTTTGACTGGTCACATTGTGTGTACCACTCACCCAAGTCCAATGCACTTGATCGCCAATAGCGATGGTCAAGGTTTGCGGATCATAATAAGGTGTCCCATTTGCACCGCCACCACCAACTTCAACTTCATGCACTACAGCAAAGAGTTGAACCGATGTAAACAAAGAGACAAAAAGTAAAAGTTTTTTCATATTCACATTATAACAATTGTATGACAAAGGTCAGGATTTTATATGTTGATTCCAAATTTAAGATTCGCATATCTAAATCCCAATGTTCATAAGACATATATAAGCATAGAGAGGTTGCATGGTGCTAAAACAGGCAGTTCACCACATCCAAAACGCCCAAAACGCCACTAAATAGGCACATTTTGCCCCATTAAACTCCAGTTTGTTAACAGACATAGGTAGTTTTCAACAAAACATGCATTTTTTCCGCGTTATCTCTTGCATTCAGGATATCGACCTCCTACATTTGGCATCAGATAAGCAATACAGCTCATCTAACATGTTTAACCCCAATAAAATCATAACAAAATGAACAAAGCAGAATTGATCGAAGCAATCGCTTCAAGCGCAAAATTGTCTAAAGCTGATGCAAAGAAAGCTCTTGACGGTTTCATCGAAACAACAACAAAAGCTCTTAAAAAAGGTGACCGTGTTGCTCTTGTAGGCTTCGGTTCTTTCAGCGTTACTAAGCGTGCTGCACGTAAAGGACGTAACCCACAAACTGGTAAAGAAATCACTATCAAAGCTAAAAACGTAGTGCGTTTCAAAGCTGGTGCTGAGCTTCAAACTAAAGTGAAGTAATTCACTGCAAAAGCATTGAAAGGGCCGGTTCTACCGGCCCTTTTCATTGATAACCGAATGATTGATCGGTAAATCTACTCTACTCCATGAGTCAAAAATTGTATACCATGCTTTGCGAACATCTCACTCCGCGTAAAGCCGAGTTGTTCGAACATATCGCGCGTCTTCGCACACGCCACATCACCGTTGTCATGGAGAATATTTATCAAGCTCAAAATTCCAGTGCTCTCCTACGTTCTGCCGAATCGTTTGGAATTCAGGATTTGCATATCATCGAAAACGATCATGGCTTTCAACATCATCGTCGTATTGCAAAAGGAGCTCAGGATTGGCTCACTTTGCATCGCTACAATGATTCAACCAATAACACCGCAAAATGTCTGAGTCTGCTTAAAAACAAAGGTTATCAAATTGCTGTCACAGCCTTGCACCGTGAAAGCACTAGTATTCATGATCTCAACATTCATCAAAAAACTGCTGTCGTACTGGGCACTGAACTCACTGGCGCCAGTGCCGAAGCCATGGAATTGGCTGACCTATTTGTTCAAATCCCCATGTCGGGATTCACTGAAAGTATGAATGTAGCTGGCGCCGGAGCCGTGATCATGGAAAACTTGACACATCGCATTCGCCAAAGCAACATCAATTGGAAGCTCAGCGAGGATGAACAATTGCAACTTAAAATTCAATGGGCCAGAAAAACCATAACATGGAGTGATTATCTCATTCAAATGTTTGAAACTGGCGAAATACAACCGTAATGGAAGTCACTCCATCGCCAACCTATCAACTTAAAACGGATCCTCGTTCCATCCTTTCTGTGGCCGTGCCTGTCAGCCTCGGCTATTTCGTGCAGTTCTTCGTGGTCTTCATCGACAATCTTTTCTTAGCTGAAATCGATGGAAATGCAATGAGTGCTTCGGCTTATACTGGACTCATTTTCGTGACCATCGCTATGCTCGGCATTGGGATGAGCAACGGTACTCAAATATTGATCGCACGCTACAATGCCTCAAGTGAATTCAATAAGCTTGGCGAAGTTTTGAGCAATAGCCTTGTCATTGGACTCATCCTTAGCACGCTTCAATTTGCCTGCCTTTTCTTCATGGTGCCTTGGTTTGCCAACCAATTTATTGCGATTCCCGAATTAGCCGACTATATGGCCAGCTTCGCAAAATATCGATCATTCGGTTTTTTCTTCTACACATTAACGCTATTTCTCAATGCCTACTGGAGTGGCACTGCGCGCACAAAAGTTTTGTTCATCAGCACTGCTGTTACTGCGCTTTCAACCATTATTCTCGATTATTTTTTCATATTCGGACACGCTGGAATACCTGCAATGGGAATTCAAGGGGCTGCTTTGGCCAATACCATTGCTGATGCTTTAGCCTTAATCGTTGTGGCCTATTTCACGTTTAGAAAACCTCGTCAAAACAGTGCTTTTGGAGTGTTGCCAGAACATCCATTGCGCAAATACGTTTTCTCAGGTATCACCACGCACACCGCAAAACTCTTTCAACTCGGTGGACCAATAGCGCTCCAACTTTTGATTTCTCTCGGTATCTGGGCTATCTTTTATCAATTCGTTACTTCAATGGGTGAAGGTCCATTGCAAGCGTCTTTCATCGTCCGCAATATGTATATGTTGGCTTACGTAAGTGTTAGTGGATTCAGTACTACCACAAAAACTTACATCGCTTCAATGCTAGCACAAAATCGACAAGCCGAGCTGCGGCCTGTGATACTCAGAATATGCATGCTCAATCTCGCTGGGATAATTATCCTTTGTCATGGTCTATTGCTGTATCCGGAATGGATTGCACAACATTTCACCACATCGCCGCTGATCATTCAGCAAACTGTCGACACCATGCGAGTGGTATTTCCTGCCATGCTCATTTTTGCTTTCACCAGTATTCTATTGGCCACTGTTGAAGGCAGCGGTCAAACATTGGTCGGATTTCTGATCGAGCTTGTCACCGTTCTCGTTTACATAGGTGCAGCCTATATTATGATTCATGTCAGCCATTGGCCAATTCACCTTGCATGGACTTCTGATTATGTCTACTTTTCTGTGCTCGGATTGTTGTCCATTTTATTCTTGAAATACAGCAATTGGAAGTACCCTAAGAATGTTTGATGATTATGCTAAACGACATAACAAGCGCTGAAGACATTGATGTATTGGTCGAAAATTTTTACGACAAATTACTGCATCATCCTGAAATGAAAAATTTCTTTTCAGGCATTGATCTCGTGCATCATTTACCGAGAATCAAACATTTCTGGCGATTTGTTTTGCTCGACGAACCAGGCTATACCACAAATGTTTTCGAAAAACACATGCATCTGCAGGCCGATAAAAAACACTTCGATCTCTGGGTCCAGTTATTCTCACAAACGGTAGATGAACACTTTTCCGGCGAGCGAGCCAATGAAGCAAAATTGCGCGCTCAAACCATAGGATTTACATTTGCTCATAAGATGGATCAAATCAGAAAGTCATCATGAATCGTCGGCATTTTTTATACCAATCAACCCTTGGAGGAATTGCACTTGCTGCATTCCCTTCTTTGTTGACGAGTTGCAAAAAAGGACTACCCGATGACTTGAAATTTGAAGGCAAAGTCATCATTATCGGTGCCGGTGCTGCGGGCCTGTATGCTGCACAGATACTCCTGCAGCAAGGAGCGGAAGTCATTGTTCTGGAAGCATCCGATCGAATTGGTGGACGAATTAAAAGCACCCACACTTTTAGTGATTTCCCGATTGAACTAGGTGCTGAAGAAGTGCATGGTGAAAAAACCATATTGCATGACGCCGCATTATCTTCAGGTGCCTCCTTTGTTGATGATGAAAGTATGGATTACTATTACTTCAACGGGAGTCTAAAAAGTGAAATTGACGCAACAGAAAATACGCTCTTCAATGTAATGATGGAGGCCGTAAATGGAATTGGCACATACACCGGAGGAGATACAACAGCCTTGGTATACGGCGATATCTCCAACGTCTCGGACAACGTAGTGCATATCTTCAACGCTCTAATCGGCAATGAACATGGCACAGATAATTCACGGATAGGGATGTATGGTTTGCGGACCGAAGATGAACGTTGGACAGCCGGTGATCAAAATTTACCGTTGCGGAATTCAACCATGGAAGAGGTCATTCAATTTATGTGTCCTGATGCATTTGGTGCAGTGATCGTGCAACAAATTGTTCAAACCATCGAACACAAATCCGGCGGAGTGATCGTTACTACTTCGGGTGGAACAACATATTCCGGAGATGCCGTAATCTGTGCCGTTCCAATTACCCAGCTAAAAAATAACAGCATACAATTCGTACCTGCCTTGTCTGCGGCTAAAACGGCAGCCTTTCAGAAGATTGGCATGGATCGAGGCATGAAGATCATTCTCAAATTTTCAGAACGCATTTGGCCTTCGGATATGTCGGCTGTTTATGGCCGTGGTTTAATTCCTATCTTTTGGGCAACGTCATTTGGCCGATCAGACGAATTTGTATTGACCGGATTTGTGCATGGCACGAATGCTGAAGAACTCGCTGCATTGGGTGAGCAAGGTATTTTAGAACAAGCCCTTGACGAATTGGACGTACTTTTTGGCGAAGCTTCAGAAACATATCTCCAAGGATTGGTGTACGATTGGGGCAACGAACCTTTTATTCAAGGTGCCTACTCCTATCCTACTCCAGACATGGGCAACGCGATAGAAGTTTTGGCCCAACCTGTTGGTAATCGTCTCTTTTTTGCAGGTGAAGCAAGTCATACTGGCGGTCATACCTCAACTGTACATGGCGCTTTGGAAACGGGTTTGCGCGCGGCACTCGAAGTCATTCAAAATACACCAAGATCATGATGAGGAGATGTATTTTGATGATGGCCATCTTCGGATGGATGATGGCCAAAGTAAACGCACAATATTATATCAGTGCGGGTTCATCCATGCTTCATGTTCCCGATTGGGATCGCGTGGTTCACTATTATAATTTGGCCCGCACCTGGGACGAAGAAGATCTATTGCCCTTGCAATACGGTTACCATGCCGGCGGTGGTATGACGTTTTTATTGATGGAAAAAAGACAAGTGTTTTTTACTCCACAAATCCGATATACCCGATGGTCAACGCGTAATCCTACGACTCAGTTGGCATTGCACCATTTGACTATTGGCCCTGAAATCCGCTTTAATCCAAGAGCATTGCTCTTTGGAGTAAAATCATCCGGACCACTAGGCCCACGCTGGTATATAGGTATTCAATCCGGATTGCAACTTTGGATGCCCCGAATCTACCGACACGACGAATGGATTGTTTACGATGAAGAAACAGCCTATCGACCGATAAGCCCAAGAATTGACTTGAAGATCAGCACCGGGTTTCACTGTTATCAAATCGGTCGGTGGATTGTCACTCCAGAAATATCAGCACAATTGGTGCGTGGCGCAGAACTCTATGATTGGTCTGAAAACCTGCTAGGGCATAATATCATAGGCATGAAAAACAGAGCAAGTTCAGGCTGGAATTTCTCCGCAGGCTTGATTTTCAGCCATCTTAAGAAAAGTGAAAATTGGTGGGACAGACCAAGGGGGACTTAAGTCTCGGTTCACCTACCTTTGTGCCATGTCGCAGCGCAAATACAACGATCAAAGCATTAAGTCACTCATCGATGAGATGCTGCGCAATTCCGGAATGAAAAAAAAATATTCGGAATTGGAGGTCATCGCTTGTTACAATCGACATGTAGGATCTTACATAGAAAAAAACACACGAGAAATTCGCTTAAAGAACAACACATTGATTATCAAAATGGATAGTGGTGTACTTAAACAAGAATTATCCGCTGCGCGACACAAACTGATGGACTCCATCAATCAGGAGTTAGGAATCCGATTGATCGAGGAAATCGAGATTTGGTAATCTTCATTTTCAGTGGGGTGTTTAACGTTGCCGTTGTATTTTTGTGTATGTGTCAGTTTAGGAAACCTTCTTAAAAGCACCTTCAACCAGTGCTAATGACGCAAGGAAAATCAAATCATCTGCTTATGCGAAACGTCATCAAAAAATACCCCAAAGTATTCTTACTTACCAGCTGTACTATGATAGCCGTGTTGTTTACAGCGGCCTACAAAACGGATAAGCCGACCGGTTATCACAGCAAAGACGAAATCAATTCGTTTCGTGTTCTGCTTCAAGGAGATTTGCCCATTCAAACCAGCGACATGTTTATAGGGTCGGGTAAATGTGCAGGATGCCATGGTGTCGATCCTCAAAACATCGCCAATTTGGACAGTGAAGGGAATAACGTGAGTCCGGCCGAAAACTGGCGTGCGACGATGATGGCCAATTCAAGTAAAGATCCCTTTTGGCGGGCAAAAGTGGCACATGAAACCACCATCAATCCTGGGCATGCCAATGAACTGGTGAATAAATGTACATCGTGTCATGCACCACTCGGTCGATTTGAAGCCGAACATGATGGCATTGAGTTTTTCCAAATGAGTTCTTTAGACATTGACTCCCTCGCCAATGATGGCGTGAGTTGTATGGCTTGTCATAGCCAGCAAATTGAACCCGTAGGAAATTTCTTCAGTGGAGATTTACACTACAATGCCGATACCATTTGGGGCCCCGTGTTTGATATTGCAGCTGATGATTTCCCCATGTTTGCAAGTGCTATGCAGAGCTTTGTTGGAGTAGCACCAGTGGCTCATGAAAAATTTTCAAAATCTGAAACGTGTGCTACTTGCCACTCTCTAGTGACCAACACGGCCGATTTAGATGGAAACCTTACTGGCAATACCTTCATCGAACAAGCGACCTATCATGAATGGCTCAATTCGACGTTCAATGCTCAGGACAATCACGAAGGTGAGTGTCAAGGTTGTCATATGCCACGTCTGAATGAACCCGTAGTTGTTGCCTCAGGTTACGCATTTCTTGAAGACTACCCACGACAGCCATTTGGGCAACACTTCTTAGTTGGGGGCAATTCCTTTATGTTGGAATTGATGAAAAACAGAATTGTAGAACTTGGTCTTACCGCAACTGAAGAACATTTCAACACAGTGATCGACCGTACCTTGCATATGCTACAACAACAAACTGCAGAACTTGAATTGGTTCCAGGAACGATCGATGGTGATACAGCGCGCTATACCGTAAAAATCAATAACAAAGCGGGCCACAAATTCCCAAGCGGTTATCCTTCTCGCCGTGCTTACATCGAATTCGTTATGACCGATTCCAATGGCAATACTATATTCCACAGTGGAGCATTGCAACCCGACTTCGAAGTGAGTGGTCAAGATCCAGTTTTCGAACCACATTACGACATGATCAATAACCAGAATCAGGTGCAGATCTATGAAATGGTCATGGGCGATGTGAACGGAAATCCCACAACAGTCTTGGAGCGCGCCGATCATCCGTTAAAAGACAACCGTTTGGTGCCATTGGGCTTCACTACCCAACACGCAGCTTACGACACAACCATGATCATCGGAGCAGCAGCCAACGACCCCAATTTCAATTTTGTGAATGGTGTTGAAGGCAGTGGTACTGATGAAATTCGCTTCCACATACCTGTTGAAGGAATCAACGGAGAGGTGCATGTGACAGCACGATTGATGTATCAGAGTTTGCCACCAAAATGGATGGAAGAAATGTTTGCTGTGGATCATGAAACCATCAATGCATTTGAAGAAATGTATAATGAAGAAGGCGCAGATCCCGTTCAAGTGGCATTGGATGAAGTGAACTCAACATTGGTCGGCATAGGCGAAGAACAACCAACCTTTATGATCGGACCCAATCCAACCAGCACAGGACAATTGCGTATTCAAACCGGGAATGACCCGATTTTGGAAATCAAAGTCTATGATGCCAATGGCAAACTCCTTGTATCGTATCAACCAAGACAAAGCCAATTCATGGTTCGCTTGCCTGACACACCAGGAACCTATTTCATCGATGTACGCACAAGTCGCGGCAGGAAGGTTGAAAAGGTATTGCGGACTGCTTAAATGACCAATTCATCCATTGAAAAAAGAGATTCTCAAAATATATAAAAATTACTTGAGCATCACCAAAAAGATTTAAGATTCCCTATCGAATCGATTAAAAAG